>JACRCY010000451.1 GCA_016218785.1 Deltaproteobacteria bacterium | reverse complement strand
GAACTGGCGGACCACGGCCCCGTAGAGCCGGGCAGCCCGGTTGGTCCGGTCGGGCCAACCTCTCCGGTGGCGCCGGTCACGCCGGTGGTGCCGGTTTCGCCGATGGTGCCTTGCGGCCCCGTGGTCCCGGTGGGGCCCGGCCCGAGCGGCATGGTCTCCAGGCTGCACGAGGACAGCGCGAGCAGGACGAGGATGGCTCGCCTCATGGTTCCCTCCAACGGCGATGGTGTCAGTAACGGACCAGCAGGGTGCCGCCGCCGAGGGTCGGGACCACGACGACCTCGGTCTTCGACGTGCGGCGGTGCTCGACGTAGAACAGGATCGCGGCGGTGACGGCGGCCGCGCCGGCGGCACCGAACATGACGTTGGTCGCGAGGGCGCGGTGCTTGGCGCCGTCGATCTGGCCGGGCGTGCAGCCGGTGGCGGTGCCGGCGCAGGTCCGCGAGAGATCCTTGTAGGTCGACCAGGTGGAGGCGCCCAGACCCGTGCCCACGCCGGCGAGCGCCACGGCCACGCCGCCCGTCGCGAGCGACCAGCGGTGACGCCGCGCGAACGTCGGCGGTGGTGGCGGTGGCGCCGGCTGGGCCACGACCTCGACGGGCCGAAGCTCCGGGAAGATGCGCCGGGTCTCGCCGGCTTGGAGGGTTAGGTCGGCCGCGAACTGCTGGTGGCCCGCCCTGCTGAGGGACACCCGGTGTCGCCCGGGGTCCAGGCGTAACGGCCGCGCCAGCGGGGTCTTGCCGCGCGTCTTTCCGTCGATGGCGACCTCGGCGCCCGCCGTGGCGGCAGTGATGACCAGGGTGGACACTTGCTTCTCCAGTTTGGGGATCTCGGCGGCCGCGAACGCCCGCGCGTCCGCGTCGGCGTCCTTGGCCTCGTGAAGGAACGCCTCGTAGCTCTCGATCGCCTCGGCCAAGCGGCCGAGCTTGCCGAGCGCGAGCGCGATGTTGTACTTCAGGATCGGCGTTGGGAACGCCCGGTGCGCGTCCTCGAAGTACTGGAGCGCGGCCGCATACTCCTTGGCCTCGAACGCCTCGGTGCCGCGGTCGCGCAGCCGCTTGGCCTCCTTCACCCTGGCGTCCGGCTCTTGGGCGAAGCTGGTCCCTGCGGGGACGCCGACCCCAACGATGGTCGCCATGGCGATGGTGAGGATTCCCCTGCGCATGATCGCCTCCTCGCGCCACACCGTGATCCCAACCGCCGGTCGAGTATACACCGACCGCTCGCGGCTCCGACGGTTCACTTGCCGGGCTTGTTCGGCGCAACGAGCGGAATGTCGAGCGGCTTCCCCTCGAGCTTGAAGACCTTCGGCGGCGTCTTCCTGGGCGCCGGAGGCGGCGGCACGGGTTCGGGCGCTGGGGGCTCCACGGGCGCACGCTTCCCGGCCCCGGTGCTCGGACCAGGCTCCATCCGCTCCAGCCTGACTTCGACGCGCTCCTGCCGGCCGTCCACCTCGACGTCCTTGGGCCGGTAGCCGTTGGCCACCAGCCGGAGCTGCACCCGCTCGCCGACGGTCACGGGCAGGTTGAGGGGCGTTGTGCCCACCTCGTCGCGGCCGCGGTGGACCGTCGCCGCGGGCGTGCTGTTGACCAGCACCCGCAGAGTGCGTTGCTGCGCGGTCGTCGGGGCAGTGGCCGGAGCCGCATCGCGACCTGGCACCACGGCTGGCACCGGCGGGGCCGCCTCCACCGGCGGCGCTGCTTTCCTACCGGGCGCTCCAGGCAGCAGCAGGGCCACAACCGCCGCAGCCACGAGGATCGTGGCGAGGGCCACCATCAGCAGCCGGAGCCCCGACCGTGGCGCGGCCGAGACCGCGGCTACTGCGTCCGAGGCCGCGTCCAGCACGTCTTCGACGGGCACGCTCGACGCCGGCACACTGCCGTCGGGGAGCCGCGGGGGCGACCCGCTGCTCTTGGCCACGCTGCCGCTGCCCGCGGCTGGCACATGTAGGGAAGTTCCCGAGGGTGGAGGCTCGGCGAGTGCGGCCGCCGTGTCCCCGGCCAGCGCCTCGCGCAGCCCCCGGCGCAGCTCGTCGACGGAGCGGATGCGCCGCTCCGGGTCGTGCGACAAGGCGCGCCTGACGAGGTCGCCGAACAGCGGCGGAATGTCGGAGCGCAGTGCGTGCAAGGGCTCGGGAACACCGTGGCAGATCCGGTAGAGGATCGCCGGCACGCTCGGCGCCGGGAAAGCCTGCCGGCCGGTGGCCATCTCGAACAGGATGGCGCCCATGGCCCAGACGTCGGTCTCCGGGCCGAGGTTCGCGGCCTGGCCGTCGGCCTGCTCGGGCGACATGTAAGCGGGCGTGCCGATGAGCCGCTCGCTGGTCGTGGTGACCATGGCGCCGCGGACCTTAGACAGGCCGAAGTCGAGGATCATGGCGCGTTCGTCGCCCGCGTCATCCTGCGCGAGGAAGATGTTCTGCGGCTTCAGGTCGCGGTGCACGACCCCGGCGCGGTGCGCCACACTGAGCGCGGACAGCACCTGGTCGGCGATGCTGCCGAGGGCGGGCCAGGCGAGCGCCCCCCGCTTGAGCCGCGTGCCCAGATCCTCGCCCTGGAGCAGCTCCATGATGATGCAGGGCGAGCCGTCCTCGAGGGTCTCCCAGTCGGTGACGCCGACGATGCTGGGGTGGCGGAACCGCGCCACCACCTGCGCCTCACGCCGGAAGCGCGTCAGCGACTCCTCGTCGTCCAGCAAGTCGGGGTTGAGCTTCTTGAGCGCAAAGCTGGCCCCCAACTCGCGGTGGCGGACCTCGTAGACCGCGCCCATCCCCCCCTTGCCGATGAAGCGGATGACCTCGTACTTCTGGCCGACCACCTGGCCAAGAAGGGGATCGATCCTGGGGGCCGAGTCCACGAACGCGCTCCGTCTCACCGATGATGCCACAGAACGGCGGCCAGGTCGCGGCCGGGCGGTCCCGCCCGTGGCCCCTGGCCGCGCTCGCGCGGTCCCCAGTGGAGCGCCTGCCGTCGCGCGCCGTGCTGGCGTCACGCCAGCGCCGCTCACGGGCGTATCATTGACGGCCCGGACAGGTCAGGATAGCCGTCGGACCTACGCCGGCGGCGCCGGGGTGGGGATGGGCGTCGGGCCTTCGACCGGCTGGCGGCGCACGCGGCGGTAGAGGATGTCGAGGTTGTAGCGGGCGCGCTGGCCCGCCTCCTCGGCGTGGACGCTGCGGCCCAGGTAGTTCAGCTGCTTGATGCCCACGTACACGAGCGCCTTCTGCACGTACATCTCCTGCACCTTCTCGGGCAGCTTCTTCAGGCGCGCGACCTCCTGCGCCTGGTCGGTCTGCCCGCACGCGCCGGCCAGTGCCGCGCAGCGGTCGAGCAGGGCCGTGGTGATGCCGAGCGGCTCGAGCTCCGCGAGATGCGGCCGCGCCAGCTCGACCAGCCGCTGCAGGTCGCGGCCGATCGCCTGCGGATTGCTGCCGTACGCCATGATCCGGCCGAGGTCGGCCGGCAGCTTCACGCCGCGGAGCATGGCCGCCAGCACCCGGTGCACCAGGGCCCGCCGCGCGACCTTCGCCGCCTGCACCGCGTCGCCCTGCGCCACCGTCTTCTCCTTCGCCTCGGTCGCGGCGAGGTCACGGTCGCGGGCGGCCATCTCGAGCTTGCCGACGGTCAGCCCCATCTCGGCCATGAACTCGGGTCCGGCCAGCCCCGCCACCTCGGGGTCTTCGGCCGCCAGACCGACGGCGTAGCGCCCCTGCGCGACCATGTAGTTGGCGCGATGCCGCGCCCCGATGACCAACAGCTCGTCACGCGACAGATTCGAGATCATCGCTCCCTCCTGCCCGCCGACCGCGGGAACTGGCGCGACGCTACCAGACCGGGGGACGGAAGATCAAGGGTTGCGTGCACCGGTGTGGGTGCACCGGCGTGCGGTGTCCGCGGCGGGACCGCCACTGCCCGCGCCCTCCTCACGACCACGTGCAGGGGCCCGGCGAGGGCCAGCGGGCGCCTCACCACGACGTGCGACTGCCTCACGATCACCTGCGGCCCCTTCGCGACCACCTGCGGCGGCCCCATGACGAGTCGCAGTCGCGTCACCACGCCCCGCAGCCTCGTCGCCAGCACCTGCGGCGGCCCGATGACGACCTGCCGTCTCGTCATCACGACCTGCGGCGACTCGCACGCGACCTGCGGCCACCCGACGACGACCGGCGGACGTCGGCACACGACCTGCGGCGGGTGGTGCGCACGGGGTAAAACCCCTGAAACCACTCGGGCCAAGGCGTCGGGGGCGACAGGCGCACCCTCCCGACAGGCGCACCCTCGCGCCCCGGGTGTGACTGGCCAGGGTGGCCCCCTGGCGGGGCCCCGCGCCGCCGGCCACGCGGGCCCCATCGCGATGCGCCACAGCTCCCGCAGCGGCTCAAGGTCCCCCGTGTAGGCGGCGCCGAGGTCGTTAGGCGAGGCGCACGGCGTGCAGCAGCGGAACCAGAGGTGACCCCCGTTTCCGGGCTGCCTCGACCATGGTAGAGTGCGCCTCAGGGAAGGGGCACCTGGGCTCGCGCAGGTCCCTGTGGAGCAGGAGGTCGTCATGACGGCACGACAGAGCTTACTCGCAGCGATCCTGGTCTATGGAATCCTCGGAGGGTTCCTCGGGGGCCTGGTGGGGTGCGGCGGTCGCACCCCGGCCGCCAACGGCGACGGGGGCACCATCACCGATGGCCCCTACCAGCTGGACGACGCCGGCAACATCATGTACGACGACGCCGGCAACCCCATCCCCGTGCAACAGGACGCCGCGCCCGGCCAGAGCGACGGGCCGCTCGCGCAACAGGACGCGGCCCAGCCGCAGCAGGACTCGGGGGCCACGCCGGGCATCATCCAGTGCGGCCAGACCACCTGCGATGCCACCACCCAGCAGTGCTGCATCACTGGGGGCGGCGGCGGCGGCACCGCCACCTGCATCGACGCCACCGCGCAGTGCCAGGGCGTGGTGATCTCCTGCGACGGTCCCGAGGACTGCCCCACGGGCACGCCCATCTGCTGCGTCAGCTTCGGCGGTGGCGGCGGCGGCGTGGCCTGCACCGATGCCTGCCAGGGCACGCAGCTGTGCCGCCTCGACACCGACTGCGGCAGCGGGGAGAAGTGCTGCGGTAGCGGCACCATCCGCAACATCTCGGCCACGTGGTGTGAGCCCGAGGACCAGTGCCCCAGCACCGACCCCACCACGGGCGTGCCGTGCGGCGGCGATACCTGCAGCTCCCCCGACGTGTGCTGCGTGACGATGCAGGGCGCATCCTGCACCGCCGACTGCCAGCAGGGCCTGTCCCTCGCCTGCGACGGGCCCGAGGACTGCCCGACCGGCACGCCCGTGTGCTGCGGCGACATCGGCATGCAGGGCGGCGGCACGGAGTGCGTGGCGGACGGAAACTGCGACAGCGGCGGCTACACCAGCGGCGTCGTCTGCCACAACGATGGGGATTGCCAGAGCGGCGAGACCTGCAACTCGATCCCGATGACCAGCATCCGCATCTGCCGCTAGCCCACCTCTCCCGACCCGCCGCCCGAGACGGTCCCGCTCCCGGGGAATAGCCCCCGCCCCCGGCGTGTTCCGGGGGGTGGAAGCGACGACGCGCGGCGACGACCCCAGGCTCCGCCGACGTCTTGCCCCGGTAGCGCCGCGGGCTCCCGCCCGCGGCCGACCGCCGGATCCCCCCTCGCGGCGGTCGAGGCGGCGGTGTCTCTCCGGACAACAGCCGCCGCGCGTCGCTGCTTCCCCTCCTCCCTGCCGACGCCCGCTCCCGACGTTTGCTTGACCCCCGTCGGCGCTCGCCCGTACGATGGTACCCTGATGCCCTCACGGCTGCCAGTCACCGTCGGAACGCTCGCCGTGCTCGCGGGGGGGCTCGCCCTGCTGGCGGCGGCTCCGGCGCGCGCCCAGGAGCGCGAGATCGAGATCGGGCCCGGCGGCGCGTCGATCGTCGAGGCGCCCGAGGCGGGGGCGGCGGTCATCCGCGAGGCCGCGCCCGGCATGCGGGCGCGGGCCCTGTCGCGGCAGTTCGGCTACTACAAGGTCCGCATCGGCAAGCGCGGTCAGGTGGGCTGGATCCGGGTGTCGGACACGGTGGTGCCGAAGGACCCCCGGGACGCCGGCCCCGCGGACCCCCGCGCCGGCACCAAGGCGGCCCCCCGGCCGACTGAGGTTGCCCCGCCGCCGGCCCCGGTGCCGCCCGCGCCGCCCGCCAAGGCTCCCCCTGGCAAGCCGGGCAGACCGGGCAAGCCGGGCAAGGCCTTCGAGGTCGTCCACACCGAGACGGTGGCCGACGGGGGGGCCCCGTCGGGCGAAGCCGATCCGGCCGCCGGCGGCGAGCGGGCCGCCTCCCGGCCGGCGCCGAAGGCCCGGCCGCCGCTCGTGCCGCAGCTCCGCTGGGCCTGGCCCCCCCCGCTCGCCGAGTGGATCGACTCGACGCGGGTCTGGGCCGGGACGATCAGCGGCGTCCACCTCGGCGTGGCCGGCATCCTCGCCCTCCTGGCCGTGCTCGCCCTGCTCTACTTCGTCTACCGGATCGTGAGGTTCATCGTGTTGCTGCCGGTGCGCGCGATCCGCGCCATCGCGCGCCGCGTCGGGGCCGCGGCCCGGCGCCGGCGCGAGGCGCCCAAGACCGAGCGCCCCGAGGTCCAGGGCCGCCTCGACGAGGTCCAGGGCCTGGGCGCGGCGGTGCAGGCCTCGGGCGCCGCGGACATCTCGCTGCACGAGGTCTTCGTGACGGCCGGCGCCGACGACGTGGCCATGTCGGCCCTCTGCACCGCCGCCGCCAGCCAGGAGGCGGCCATCGAGTTCCCTGGCTGGCTCGGGCTCCTGACTGGCGAGGACCCGGTCCCGCTCGGCACGTTCCTGCGCGCCTACCTCCTCGAGGTCATCTGGAGCCGGGCCGTGAGCTTCCTCGACCTCCACCCCCTCTTCGGGGGGCGCGACCTGCGCACGGAGCGCCAGGAGGGCGACCAGGAGAGCGACATCGCGTTCCAGTTCGTGAGCCCCGACGGGCTCGGCGTGAACCTCGACGACGAGCAGCAGCGCACGTACTTCTTCCTGGCCACGGCCATCGAGCGGGCCCGGGTCCACCTCCCCAACCCCTACGCCGTGACCCACTTCGTCCGCTCCCTGGCCCAGTCCGGCGAGTCGCTCACCGTGGAGACGTCGCTCGGCGACGCCCCCCTGCCGGCCCCCGGCGAGGTCGAGGACGTCATCCCGCCACTCTGCGTCCTCTTGTTCGGCGCGGCGCCCTTCCAGCACGCCGGCCAGTTCGCCAGCGGGCCGGCCATCCCCACGGAGGTGAGCGAGGCGCTCATGCTCCACATGCGCGCCGGCAAGCCGATCCGCTACGGGCCAGCGCACCACGCGGCGCGCGCCGGCGTGGATCCCGCCGTGGGCGTCGCCCTGGTCGGCGCCCTGTCCGGGGCCATGAGCCCGGCCGCCGCCACCCTGAAGCTCCGGCAGGCACTCGGGGCGCAGCCGCGCGCCGCCGCCACCGTGGCCTGCGCCACGCTCGGCGCCCAGGTCGAGGCCTGGCTGGGTGACGCGCGCGGCCGCGAGCGCGCGGCGCTCCACGCCGCCGTCGAGGTGGCCCTGGGCAGCGTGCACCTCGACCGCGCCGCGAGCCAGGCGGAGGGGCTGCAGGAGCTGCACGGCCGGAACCTCGATGCCGAGGCCCGGCGCCGCCTGGGGCGCTGGGAGAAGGTCACCCTGGCCCAGGCGCTCCTGCACGCGCACGCGGCCGAGGTCCGGGAGACCCGCGCCGCGGTCGCGGCCGCCGCGGGCCGGTACGTCGACATGCTGGCCGCCCTGTGCGAGCGTCCCGACGAGAAGGCGGGCCTGGCCGCGGTGGGCTTCCTCTGCGCGGGCTTGGGCACCGCGGCCTTCAGCGAGGCCCCCGACGCCATGAAGGTGCGGATCGCGGAGGCCGCCCGCACGCTCCGGCGCACGTCGCCGCGCGACGCCCGGGCCCCGACGACGCGCTGACGCCGCGACCGCGCGCGGGACTGACGCCGCCATCGCGCGGCGGCACCGCGGGCGCGCCTACTTGCGCATGACGGCGAAGCGGAAGTTGGGATACCCCGCCATCGCCGAGGTGCGCAGCACCTTCGAGAGCAGCGAGAAGGGCACGTGGCGGTCGCACAGGAGCAGGACCACGTCGTCGTTCTCCGATGGTCCCCGCGTGGCCGAGCGCCGCATGGCCCGGAGCGTGTTGAGCTTGTTGTAGAGCGGCACGATCTTGTCCCCCTCGAGCGGGACGCTGAACTTGTTGTCCTGGATCTTGGCCACCCCGATCTGCTCGACGCGCAGCTCTCCCTCGGAGAGCGAGACGACGGTCGCCATCTTCATGTCCTGCTGGGAGTACGAGGACGGCAGCTTGACCTTCTGCGCCTGCTGCAGCTGCAGCTCCTGGGAGGCGTAGCTGACGAGGAGGAAGAAGAGGATGTTGGTGAGGATGTCGATGAGCGCGACGAGGTTCAGCGGGACGTCCATCTCGTTGTCGCCGCCGGAGACCATGGACTAGTCCGCCTTCAGGACGCCCGAGATGACGACCTTGGGAAAGAGCCGCACCTTGCGCTTGGCGTCGAGCCGGTACTCGCGGCACGCCTCCATGGCGCTCACGACCTCGTCGTAGAGGTTCGGGTCGTCGGGGACGAGCATCAGCGTCTCCGACGCCGGGTACTTCTCCTTGATCTTGTAGACCGCCGCGTTGAGCGACTTGTCGTCGTAGCTCTTCCCCGCCTTGGGGATGATCTGCTTGAGCTGGTTGAGCTCCTCTTGCTGGAGCCAGTCGTTGGAGGCGTTGATCTTGTAGCCGTCCTTCGCCATCTGGACGGTGAGCACGACCATGGTCTTCTGCATCTCGGGCGGCGGCGTGTCGCTCTGGACCGGCACCGAGGCGTTGAGGAACGAGACGATCGCGGCCCCGAAGGAGGCGAGGAGGAAGAAGAGGATGTTGCTCATGACGTCCATGAGGGGCGTCAGGTTGAGGTCGACGACGAGGATCTCGGACCCTTCCCGCCCGAACATCGACTTGCGACCGCCGAAGAGGGAGTGCTCGCCCACCGTCTGCCTTAGGCTGCGCTCTTCTGGGACTGCTGCGTGATGAGCAGCTGGTCCACCAGCTGCGCCGCGCCGAACTCCATCTGGGCAAGGAGCTTGTTCTGGCGCCCGAGGATGAGCATGTAGAAGGCGATGATGGCCACGGCCACCGTCAGCCCGAAGAAGGTGTTGTAGAACGCGACCGAGATGCCGTGCGACAGCATCTGCTGACGCACCGCGGCATCGGCGCCACCGATACCGCTGAACGAGATGATCAGGCCGCGGATGGTGCCGATGAGGCCGAGGAGGGTGGCCACGTTGGACATCTGCGGCAGGTAGCCGGTGCCGCGCCGCACCCGCGGCAGCTCCGAGATGGCCGCCATCTCCACGGCGCGGCGGATCTCGCGCTCGCTCCGGTTGGCGCGCAGGAGCGCCGCCTTGAAGACCACCGTGATGGGGTGGGGGCGCGAGTTGCACAGCTGGATGGCCCGGGCGTAGGAGCCCGACTCGACGAACCCCATGACCTGCTTGAGCAGGGCGTCGCCCGAGATGCCGAACTTGAACCACAGGCTCGCGATGCGCTGGATGATCATCCCGAGGGCGATCGCGGCCAGCAGCATGTTGGCGAACAGGAATGGTTCGCCTGACTTGATCAGGTCAAGCATTCGCTCCTCCGCTCCCCGTCGGGGAACTCTACGCGATGCTCCCGGGGACTGTCAAATGGTTCAAGTCACTGGCCTAGCTCGTCGATGTCCACCCTGAGGTAGAAGCTCGAGGTGGCGTCCGAGTTGATCTCCACGAGGTGATCCCCCTCCTGGTAGACCTTGGTCCCCCACGAGAACTCCTGGTCGGGGCCGGCCTCGCGGAAGATGTCGCGGCCGGCGGTCTCGAAGGCGAACCGCTCCACGCAGCCGCTCTCGTACACGTAGATGTTGGTGTCGGCTCCGGGCGACTTGGGCATGTCGAAATACAGGCGGACCGTCACCGTCGCCTCGCCGTGGGTCCGGACGACGAAGCGGCGCGTCCCGGGGAAGTCCCCCTTCAGGTAGTGGTCCTCGTCGAGGACGCATCCTCCCGTGGTGTTGCAGACGGGGATGGTGCTGTCGCAGACATTCTCGTCGCGCGCGCCCGCGAAGCCGCCGGCCGCGGTGAACAGGCAGGCGGGGCCGAGCATCGCGACGGCTCCGCCCAGGAGGAAGGCGTACGAGGCGAGGCGCACGCAGCGATTCTATCACACGCGGCGGCAGGCGGGGCGGTGCGGGGGCGATTCCCGGCGCCCGCCTGTGATAGAATCGCCCTCGTGCGCGCTCGACGCTTGGTGATGCTGGCCCTCTGCGCCACGCTGGCGCTCGCGGGCTGCAAGCAGGGGTCTGGAAGCTCTGACGGCGGCGGCGACGCCCCGGACGACGCCTGCGACCTGTGGACCGAGCCTCGCTTCGACGCCGGGCCCCCCATCCCCCTCGGCGGGCCCATCCCGCCGAACTTCTTCGATGTGTGGGGGGCGGCGCCCGACGACATCTGGGCCGTCGGCTCGGCCGGCCTGGTGATGCACTGGGATGGCACCTCCTGGACGGAGATCCAGGTTCCGCTGGTCGGCGACCTGCTGGGCATCTCGGGCGTCCCGCCGGACGACACGAACCCGGCGCCCGAGATCTGGGCCGTCGGCCTGGGCGGCGCCATCCTCCACTACGACGGGACCACCTGGACCCAGCAGCAGATGCCCTTCGACGACGGCGGCGTGCCCATGGGCACCGACCTGCACGCCGTTGCGAGCGCCGGCCGTGGATTGGCCACCGCAGTGGGTATCGATGCCACGATGGTGGAGACCGTTACCGGTGGCGCGTCCTGGACGAAGAAGTCCGTCCCCACACAGGAGACCCTGAACGGCATCTGGTCCGGCGGCGGCGGCTCGGTGGCCGTCGGCAACCTGGGCACCATCCTCGAGTGGGACGGCGCCGCCTGGCAGCGGCGCCGCATCAGCGGCCTCACCGCGCACCTCAAGGGCGTCTGGGGCTGGGACCCCGGAAACGTCTTCGTGCTCGGCCTCAACGGCACGCTGGCGACGAACCAGGGCGGCACCTGGACGAAGCTGGCCCCGGCGGCGGTCCAGCCCCGCGACATCGAGTGCCAGCAGGGGCCGGCGGCGTGGCCCAACGTCTACCTGCGGGACGCGTGGGGCGCCGAGGGCCGGATCGTGCTGGTCGGCTGGAGCGGCACCATCATGGTGGGCGAGAGCAACGTGGCCACGGTCTACCAGGTCACCGAGCAGCGCCTGGAGTCGATCTGGGGGACCAGGATCATCGACACGCCCGGTGGAGGGGACGGCGGCATCCCCGATGCCGGCCTCGAGTACCACTACGAGGCCAGCATCGTCGGTGTCACCGGCGCCATCATCAAGGTCTGGCTCCACGGGAATCCTTGAGATCGGGGGGACCGCCCGGCGGTCTGGCCTACGGCGCGCTACTGGCCGATCGCCGGGGTCTGGCCCGCCAGCGCCTGCAGCAGGTAGCGCGAGGTGTCGGCCCAGCCCTCGCTGCTCTGCTGGGCGACGAAATGGCCGTCCACGCCGGCGGGGGGCTGATACTGCCGCAGGCCGATCGTCCAGCTCTTGCCGCCGATGGTCACGTTGCCCGTGAGCGGCGGGGCGTGCGTCGGGAGGTCGAAGTTGCTCAGCACCGGCGTCACCTCGGTGAGCCGGGCGCCGACGGCGTAGGCCTGCAGGGTCTGCTCGGGGGAGTAGGTGTCGCCGAGCCCGTAGGTCATGAAGACGTGACGGCCCGGGTCGCCCGGCAGCGGTGACCGCAGCAGCCGCCAGGCGTAGTTCACCGGGTCGACCGGCTCGAAGAACATCTGGAAGAGGGCCACGGCCGGATGGAACTCGCCGGTGGCGAGGTGCCCCTCGCCGTCGTAGTCCAGGAGCGCGTACGGGAGCACCGCGGCGATGTCGATGGGGTTCTGCTGGTGCAGCAGCGATTGCGTGAGGTCGCCGCCGTTTCCCGAGAGGACCACGGCGCGGAAGATCGGCTCGTACGGGACGGCGAGGGAGGCGTGGCTGGCTCCCTGCGAGTGGGCGAAGAGGACGATGCGATTGGCGTCGAACTTCACCGACTGCGGCGTCACCCACTCGGCCGCGTCGCGCTGGAAGGCGACCGCCCAACGACCGACGGACATGAGGTCGGCCGCGCCCTGCGCGTAGTTGTCGCGCGCGGCGCGGGGGTTGACGAAGTTGAAGAAGAGGTGCTCCGGATCCCGGGTCGAGGTCCCGCGGCGCTCGCCGTGCTGGGGGAGGTCGATCGCGAACGTGGCGGCGCGCACGGGCGTCGAGCCGGCGTCCCCCTTGGCCGCGGCCTTGGCGAGGCCGCTGGCGACGGCGTCGCGGAAGCTGCCGCCGGTGCCGTGGGCGTAGACCACCAGGGGGAAGCCGTCGGTCGGCGCGTTCTGCGCGCGCGGGAGCGTGAGGCCGAAGCAGACCGGCTCGTGCCGGGCGATGACGGGCTTGCCGTCGGCGCCCAGCTCGATGCCGCCGCCCTCGGCGGGCGTCTCGTAGGGGGGCGTCCCCTGCTGGAAGACCGGCAGCGAGATGCGCCCCTGGATCTCGACGAAGTCCTCGTCCTCCACCCCGCACACGCGGACGTTGCCGTCGTCGCACGGCGACGTCACGCCGGCCTGGCACTCGGTGACGTCGGTCACCTCCGGCATGGTGTCGGCCTGCACCACCTCGCGGAGCTTGGGCGCCCGGCCCTCGGGGTCCTGCGTGGTGAAGACGGCCGCGTTCAGGATGGCGTTGGCGTCCCCCCCGATGTCGGCGAGCCAGGCCCGGAGCGGGGCGTACGCGTCCCAGGCGTGACCGAGGGGCTCGGTGGCGGGGCGCGCGCCCCCCATGACCACGTCGAAGTCGGGGGAGCGGGCGTAGCTGGCGCCGCCGGCAACCGTCACCGAGCGGGTCAGCATGACCGCGTAGGTGGTGCTGGGGCGCAGCGGGTGGCCGTGCAGCGTGCGCACCGCCAGCCAGTCCTCGCAGATGTAGCGCGAGGTCGGGCCGACCGTGACCAGCCAGCCGTAGTAGATCCCCTGGTTGTAGGTGGGGGAGGTGGGCGTGATGTCGACGAACTTCAGGGCCGAGCTCACGCTGTCCCAGTCGTAGGGCTTCGAGAAGCGGAAGAACACGACCGGGTTGGTAGCGAAGCCGCGGAGGTCCTGCTCCGAGGTGCGCAGGTAGCGGTCGATGATGTCGATGGGGAGCACGGTCCCCGGCGACGGGTGGCCGGAGAGATCGAGCCCGGAGTTGGTCCGGCGGATGTCGTTCGGGAAGGGGAGCCGGTAGAAGTCCTTGTCGGTGCCGTCGCCGCGGGGTACGTCGAAGTAGGCCCGCGGCGCGTCCGTCGAGACCTCGCAGGTCTCGCCGGGCCAGTAGGGCAGCGACGGCGGCAGGGTGCCGCCGTCGAGGGCCGGCGCGCTGGCGCACAGGTGCGTGCCTCCCGGGCCGGGCAGGCACGACAGGCCCGCCTGGCAGTCGGCGTCGCCCACGCAGGCGGCGCCGGACGCGCCCGCCCCGGCGGGGCGGCACACGAACCCGAACCCCTCGAGCACGCAGACGAGGCCGCGCTCGCAGTCGGCGGTGGAGCGGCAGTCGCCGCCGAGGGCGACCGCCCCCGCCGTGGCGCACACCCGCTCCGGGCCGCAGTAGAGCCCGGCGGCGCACTCGGCGGTCAGCGTGCAGGCCTCCCCGACCGGGAGGTCACCGCGCGGCTCGCAGGTGCTCGACTCGCCGCAACGGAGGCCGACGCAGCAGTCGGTGTCGAGGGTGCAGGGGTCACCGACGACCTGACAGTCGATGGGCGGCGCCTCGTTGCTGCCGGTGCAGCCGACGCCCCCCACGGACAGGAGCAGGCAGGTGGCGGCCAGCGTCACGAATCGTCGCATCGATCCCTCCCGGGTACGGTGGCGACTACCAGTTCACCTCAACCGCGAGGCCGGCGCAAGGCCGGGGGCCGAAGCCGCGCGTGCGGTCGGCGCCCTTCCCGGCGGCAGGGCCGCCAGTGAGCGCTGGAGCACGGCCACGGCGAACGGCAGGTTGTGCAGGCCGTGGCTCGCGTCGCGCTTGTTGAGCAGGTAGTTGTAGGCCGCGGGGTAGAGGTCGGCGGCCGCCGAGGGCAGGACCGCGGGGCGCTCGTCACCCGCGAGCTTGCCGTCGTGGTCGCAGTCGCCGAGGTCGATCCCCTTGGCGTCGACGAGGACGAGGTGTCCCCGGGTGGTGCCGACGCCCGCCGCCGCGCCGCCGCAGCCGGCCAGGGACCGCCGCCGGACCTCGGCGCCGAGCGCGTCCCCCAGCGCCTGGAGGAGCCCGTCGACCTCCTGGCGGTTGGTCTCCACCACCTCATCGCCGTCGAAGTCCGCGCGCGCCCGGAGGTCGAACCGCTCGCGCCCCGGGTGGCAGTGACCGCCGCAGGCCTGGAGGTTCTCCGTGTCCCCGTCCCGGGCGCGGAAGGTGTGCCCGCCCACGCGCAGCGGGCCGGCGGCCGCCGTCCGCGCCGCGTGGCACCGCGCGCAGCCGCCCGGCACGCGCGCGTGGGGGCCCCCCGCCGGGAAGGGCGCGCCGCCGAACCCTCGCGCGCCGACGCCCGCGAGCACCTCGGCCTGGGGCGCGTGGGGCGCCGGGAAGGGTGAGGGCTCCAGCGCGCCGCGCCCGTCGGCGCGATGGCAGCGGACGCAGAGGTCGGCCGGCGCCAGGCGCAGCTGGGCGGGGTGTTTCGCCTGGTGCGGGTCGTGGCAGGCCGGGCAGGTCACCGGCTCGGCGCGCACCACGCCGGGCGCGTGCTTCGCGTCGCCCCGGAGGCTGGCGATGAACCCTTGCGCCGAGTGACAGGCGGCGCAGCCGGGCGACGTGGCCGGCCCGGGGCCCCGGTCCACGCGGACGTTCATGGCCGACCGGCGCCACTCGGCCACTTGGTTGTACTCGGGCGGGGCGTCGTGACACAGGGCGCACTGGCCCACGCCCCAGACGACGGAGCGGCCCAGGGCGAGGCTCGAGTAGTTGAGCTTGCCGGGTCCGTGGCACGACAGGCAGGTGATGTTCGCCAGCCCGCGCAGCGGCGCCGGCAGTGGCTTCGGCTTGGGCTCCGGCGTCGTCGGCAGCACCCACCCGACCCGCCGCGCCTCGTCGTCGAAGCCACCGTTGTCCACGGTCTCGTCCCAGCCGGTGGCGTGGCAGCGGAGGCACTCCCGGCGGTACGCGCCCCGCCCCTTCAGCTCCCCTTTCAGCCCGCGCGTCATCACCGTGGCGTGCGCGGTGCGCGGGAACCCGCTCCCCTGGATCGGGTGGCACGCGCTGCGGGAGCAGTCCTTGGGCACGTCGGCCCACCGCCCGGCGTAGAGGTTGAACTGCACCTCGGAGGTGGCCTCCTCGACGACGTACTGCCCGATCAGGTCGGGGAGGAGGTGCGCCGCGCGCGCCCCCGCCGGCTCCATGCGCGCCTTCGAGCCCCGGGGCGCCTGCACCACGCGCCAGGCGTAGCTGCCGGCGGCCGGCACCGACAGCCACGTGGTCACGCCGACGGGGATGCCGCTCACGCCGCCGTGGCGCGCCGTCGCGGTCACCAGCACCTCGCCGCGCCGCACCTGCCCGCGCGCCGCGACGCTCAGCCGGAACCGGTACTCCCCCGCCGTGAACGGCGAGAAGGCCACGACGTGCGGCCGGTCCTCGAGGACGCCGAGCTGCTCGAGGGTGCGCGTCACGAAGGCGAGGTTGGGCGAGTCGGCGCCCTTCATCGAGTCGGTGACGTCGGGCCCGCCGATCTGCTCCCAGCGGTAGCGCGCGCCCCGCGGCACCCCTCCCGTCCGTGCCGCGAGGTTGACCGTGGTGCCGAACCCGACCTCGCGCCGATCGGGGCCGGGATCGGCGACGAAGGTGCTCCCGCAGCCCGTGGCGACCACGACGAGCACGCCGCCCAGGGCAGCCCCGAGGGTGCCCGCGACGCGGCCCCGGGCGGTCGAAGGTCGGAGGCTCAAGCCTGCACCCGCACGTCGGCGGATCGTAGCACGCGCTTGCGCCGGCGGCATATAATGCCAGACGCGATGGCCGAGACCCGCCGCGACGCGCTCGCCCGCCTGGTCATGTGGCTCGCCGCGGTGCCCCCGGCCGCAGTGGCCTCGTTGATCGGGGTGCGCTTCCTGCAGCCGCCGCGACGCCAGCGGGTCATCCCGGTGGTGGCGGCTCGCGCCGTCGAGCTGCCCCGCGACGCCGCGCTCCAGGTCGAGGGCATCCTCGGCCACCGGCTGGTCCTGCGGCGGGAGCGCGACCGGATCCTCGCCTTCTCGACGGTGTGCCCCCACCTGGGCTGCATGGTGACGTGGCAGGAGACGGCCCGCGAGTTCCTCTGCCCGTGCCACGCGGGCCGCTTCGACGCCGCCGGCCTGCCGGTCGCGGGCCCCGTGGAGGCCCCGCTGCAGCGCTTCCCGGCGCGCCAGCAGGGCGAGCTGATCGTCGTCGACCTGTCGACCGGGGAGGAGGGTTAGATGGCCCTCGGCGCCGTCGGCCGGCTCGCCTTCGCGGTGCCGCGCGAGATCGAGCGCTACCCGTTCGCGCTCGGCGGCACCGCCATGGTGCTGTTCGCGGTCCAGGTCGTGACCGGCCTGCTCCTCGCGTCCCGCTACGTCCCCACCCCGACCGGCGCGCCCGAGAGCGTCGGCGTGATCACGCAGGCGGTGGCCTTCGGCTGGTTCGTGCGCGGCGTCCACCGGGCCGCGGCCAGCCTGATGGTCGCCGCAGTGCTGCTCCACTTCGCGCGCGCGCTCCTCGGCGGCGCCGGCGCGCCGCCGCGGCAGGTCACCTGGCTGACGGGCGTCGGGCTGCTGGTGCTCACGCTGGCCTTCGGCTTCAGCGGCTACGCGCTCGTGGGCGACGCCGACGCGGTGGCGGCGACGGCCGTGGGGCTGCAGCTCATGGGGCCGCTGCGGGCCCTCTGCGGCGCGCCGCGCGAGGTGATCGGCCGGCTCTACGTGCTGCACGTGGCGGCGCTCCCGGTGTTGGCCCTGGCAGCCGGGCTGGCGCACGTCGTGCTCGTGCGGCGCCACTCGCCGGCGGAGGGCGAGCCCGACACGATCCCCCACTGGCCGGACCACACGCTCTTCCAGGCCTTCGTGGGCGCGGGCGCGGTCACGATCGCCGTGGCCATCGCCCTCCTCGCGCCCCCCGCGCCGGTCGTGACGGACGCGGTGGCGGTGGCCTCGCCACGCCCCGAGTGGTACTTCCTGCCGCCCTACGCGCTGCTCAAGCTGGTGCCGCGCGTGGCCGCGGCGCCGCTCCTGGTCGTGGCCTGCGTGCTGCTCTGCGCCTGGCCGTGGCTCGAGGCCCGCCTCGCGCGCGGACCGCGCCTCAAGATCGCGGCCGTGGCGCTGCGCGCCGTGCTCCTCCTCGGTCCCCTCGCTCTCGCCTTGTGGGAGGCCCTCACGTGACGTCCCCATTCCTCTCACGGATCGCCATCACTGCGGCGTGCCTGATCCTCCTCGCTGGCCTCGTGACCGTGGCGGCGCTCGAGCACCGGCGCCGCCTCCGGGCCGCCGAGCCCACCCCGGTCCTGACCGCCGACTCGGCCCGGTGCTACAGGTGCCACGACGAGAAGACGCCGGCCTTGAGCGAGGCCTGGCGCCGCGGCCGCCACGCCGCGGTGGGCGTCGGCTGCATGGGCTGTCACCGCGCGGAGCCCGCCGACGCGGGGGCCGTGAACCACGAGGGGCAGTGGATGATCGCGGTGCCGACCCCGGCGCGCTGCGGCACCTGCCACCCGCAGCAGCTCACCGAGTTCCGCGCCTCGCGTCACGCCGACGCGTCCGCCTGCGTGGCCACCGTCGCGGAGAAGCTCGGCGGCAAGCCCGGGGCCCTCGCCGCCCTCCAGCGCTGCCGGCGCTGCCACGGCGGCCCCGAGGCCGTGGAGGCGTCGGGCCGGCCGGCGGCGGCGACCTGGCCGGGCGGCGGCATGGGGCGCGTCCACCTCGATGGCTCGAAGGGGAACTGCGCCGCGTGCCACTCGCGCCACGAGTTCTCGGTGGCCGTGGCGCGCAGCCCGGAGACCTGCGGCAAGTGCCACGGCGGCGACGAGCACCCGCAGCTCGCGGTCTACCTGGCGTCCCGGCACGGCGCGCGCCTGCAGGCCATGCGCGGCGCGGCCGCGCTCGCCGCCCGCCCCTGGTTCCCGGGACGGATCAACCGGGTCGCGCCCACCTGCGCCACCTGTCACCTGTCGGCGACCCCCAGCCGGCCCGCGACCCACGACGCGAGCGCGCGCCTGGCGTGGCAGCTCCGCGACTTCCAGCTGACGCGGCGGCCGGAGTTCGCCGAGGCCCGCGCCGCCATGTCCGAGGTCTGCCGCGCGTGCCACAGCGACCGCTGGTTCGGCACGGCGCTCACGCGGATCGGCGACGCCGCCACCGAGCACAACCGGCGCATGACCGAGGCGGCCGCCGGCGGGGCGCCCGCGACAGCCGCGCTCGCGGTGGAGAAGGTCGTCGCGGAGCAGCGGCTCTCCGGCGACGCGCTCTACCGCGCCATCCTGGAGGCGGCCCACGCCGGCCGCCGCGACCTGCACCGGACGGCGTGCGCGGGCCCGGGGGCCGAGCGGTAGGAGGTAGACCCATGGGTCGTGACACCTTGGATCCCGAGTTGGCCAGGCGCCTCGCCTGGCGCCTGCGGCTCGCGGGCGAGGGCGAGAGCGAGGCCGAGGGCGAGGCCGAGGCCGAGGGCGAGGGCGAGGCCGAGGGCGAGGAGGGGTGCAACCACGAGGGGGACGAGGGGGACGAGGGGGACGAGGACGAGGGCGACCCGATCGCCGCGCTGGGAGCCGCGCTGGGGATCCGGCCCCCGCCGGCCGATCCGGCCGAGCGCGAGGCGCTGGGCCGGGCCGCCCAGGCAGGCTGCAGCCGGCTCGCGCCGGCGGTCGCCCGCGCCTGGGCGTCCGACGACTCGCGGCGGCAGGCGCGCGCGGT
>JACRCY010000049.1 GCA_016218785.1 Deltaproteobacteria bacterium | reverse complement strand
CCACCGTCGAGCCGCCCGTGGCGGCCCGGCCGGCAGTACCTGGCCGGTGTAGCTGGACGCCATGGCGGGACCGCTCGCGACTTTGTCCGAGGCCCTGACTCCCGTCGAAACGCGCTTGACAACCCGCCGCAATCTTGCGATCTTCCGTCGCACATCGGCATCTGCCAGACGGAGGACCGAGATGAAGCGGAGCGCGCTGTACATCAGCCTTCTGAGCCTCGTGCTCGCCGCCCTGGTCGGCTGCAACCTCTTCAAGAAGAAGGCGGCCGTCGAGGCCGATGTCGCGGCCCCGCAGGGCGACCAGGCCCCGGCGGTCGAGGAGGTCCCCGCCATCCCCGAGCCGGACGGCGGCCTGGCCGAGCCGGTGACCGAGGGCGAGAGCACCGCGGCCGCGGACGCGCTCCTCGAGCAGATGAAGGCCGGCGGGCTCACCGCCTCGGCGGAGTTCAAGAAGGTCGGCGCCAAGTACGGGGCCAAGAACTGCCTCGAAGGGAAGCTCGACGAGATCCCGACGATGCTCTGCGAGTACGCCGACGCCGATGGGGCCAAGGCCGGCAAGGAGAAGATGGAGGAGTGGGCGAAGGACATGCCCACCGGCGTCGTCGACCGGAACGGCAAGACCCTGCTCGGCGCCAAGGCGAGCAAGGACCTCGACAAGAACAACGACAAGGTCAACAAGATCATCACCGCCTTCAACAAGGCCAAGTAGCTCTCCGACTCTCCCCGGGCCACGCTGCGCCCGGGCACCCCTCTTGGCCTTCCGGGCTCCGCTCCGACTGTCAGGGTTCGACGTTGAACGTTGAACGTTCAACCGCTTCCCATTGGCAGCGCGGCTGCGAGTCTGCGAGAATGCGCTTGGTGCGTTGGTCGACACAGTTCCTGGTCGTGGCCGCGGCAGCCCTGCTCGCGGCGCTGGCGCTGGCCGCGTCTAGCGACGAGCTCTCGGGCGCCGACAAGCTCCGCGTCCTCTATTCGACCCAGTTCACGTTCACCCCCGCGGGGCTACCCCTCGTCACCGTGCAGCTCATGGAGGGGCAGAAGGAGGTCACGATCGCGGGGGCCAGCGACGCCGGTGGTGTCCGCGTCCTGCCGGGCGGGGACGGGGGGCCGGAGGTGGTGGGCACCGCGCCCTGGCGCGTCACCCTCGAGGGCGGGCGCCCGGCGAAGATCCGCCATTGGGTCGTGGTGGCGCGCGTGCCGGCGTCGCACGCCGAGGAGGTGCGGGCCGAGCTCGCGCGCTGGCGCGGGCGGGGACTCCAGCCGCGTACGCTCGAGGTCGGCACCGTCTTCGGGATCGCCGGGGAGGTGCTCGACAGCCGCGAGGTCTTGGTGGTGGTCGATCCCCATCCCGACAGCCGCGCGGCGGTGGCCCGGGCGGCCGCAGTGCAGCAGCGCCACGCCGTCGAGACCGGAGTCCACCCCGAGCTGCTGGAGCGGCCGCAGGGGACGATCGTGGCCACCGACTCGCGGGGCACCGTCGTGCGCAACGCGGGCGTGCTCTGGTTCGCGCCACGTGGCGCCGGGAGGCTCAAGGTGCTCCGCGTCGAGCACGGCGTCGGCTACAAGAACCACGGGTTCGAGGACCGCACCTTCTTCGGGGCGGTCTACGTCGCCGTGGACAAGACCGGGGCGCTCGCGGTGGTGAACGCGGCGCCCGAGGACAAGCTCCTCGCCGGCCTGGTCCCGGCCGAGATCTTCCCGAGCGCGCCCGCCGAGGCCCTCAGGGCGCAGGCCGTGGCCGCCCGCGGCGAGCTGCTGGTGAAGATCGGCACGCGGCACCTCGTCGACCCGTACCGCCTGTGCTCGGCGCAGCACTGCCAGGTGTACAGCGGCGCCGGCCACGAGCACCCGCGCACCACCGCCGCGGTCGAGGCCACCCGCGGCGTGGTCCTGTTCGCGCCCGGCGAGGGGCGGCTCGTGGACACGGTCTACAGCGCCTGCTGCGGCGGCTTCACCGAGCACAACGACCAGATCTGGAACATGCGGCCCGAGAGCACCCTGCGCGGTCACCTGGACGCCACCGGGGAGATGCAGCGCGCGCTGCAGCGCTTCTCCGGCGGGCTGCGCACCGACGAGGCCGTGGGCGCGTTCCTCCAGGCGGCCTCCCCGACCTACTGCAGGATCTCGTCGGGCGAGCGCGGCCAGCGGTACCGCTGGAAGGCGCGGCGCACCACGGCCGAGGTCACCCGCACGGTGAACGCCGCCTACCCGCACGTGGGCCCGGTGCGCGACCTCCAGCCCGGCGAGCGCGGCGTGTCGGGACGCGTCCGCAGCCTGCGCATCGTGGGCGAGCGGGGCGAGATCACGGCCCGCGGCGACTTCCACATCCGCACGCTCCTCGGCGGGCTCAAGAGCGCCCTCTTCGTGATGACGGCGAAGGACGGCGCCGGCGGGCGCGAGTACACCTTCACCGGCGGGGGCTGGGGTCACGGCGTCGGCATGTGCCAGACCGGCGCCATCGGCATGGCGGAGAAGGGGAAGTCCTACCAGGAGATCCTGAAGCACTACTACCTGGGGAGCCGCCCGCGCAGATTGTACTAACCTGAGTTTTCACCCCACCCGATAGGGTAACGCGTCTCCCTCCGCCATCTCGCTCCGGCGTCGGTTTCTCCGACGACGTGGCGCCGGCCTCCCTGTGTTCCATCTACGAATGGCGTTATCGGTAGTGCGGTCTGGTG
>JACRCY010000456.1 GCA_016218785.1 Deltaproteobacteria bacterium | reverse complement strand
GGGCGCTGCGGCCATCGACCGCGGGCTCGCGGCCCCTGGCCTGGTCCCCGACCACGACATCGACGGCCAGGGCCGGCCCAACGGCAGCTTCGACATCGGGCACGACGAGTACTGGCCCTGATCCGGGCGCGCGTGGTACGTCCGGCCGCGCGCGCGGGTCTGGACGGGCAGGCGCCGCTCCGCGCAGAGTGCTCGCGCGCTGGAGTTGGGGGCGGGGTGCGCCCCTGACCGCTGAGGGTGCCACCGCAACTCGCCCCGGGTCCAGTACTGCCGGAACCCGCAAGCGCAATGCCTGCCACACGCCCGGGGTCCAGTTCCGGCACGTGCTAGTACCACCGGGGGGCCAGTGGTACTTGGTACCGGCTGCAACTCGCCCCGGGTCCAGTCGGGCCGGGGTCGGTACCGCGGGGCGGCACCTCTGCCTTGGGCGCGGCCGCTCACCGCAGGTGTGGGATGGCCACGCCGCGCTCGCGGGCGCAGGCGATGGCCTCGGGGTAGCCGGCGTCGGCGTGACGCATCACGCCCGTGCCCGGGTCGGTGGTGAGCACGCGCTCCAGGCGGCGCGCCTGCGCGTCCGTGCCGTCCGCCACCACGACCATGCCGGCGTGGATGGCGTAGCCGATGCCCACCCCCCCGCCGTGGTGCACCGACACCCAGGTCGCGCCCGCGGCGCAGTTGACGAGAGCGTTCAGGATGGGCCAGTCCGCGATGGCGTCCGAGCCGTCCCGCATGGCCTCGGTCTCGCGGTTGGGGGAGGCCACCGACCCCGAGTCGAGATGGTCGCGGCCGATGACGATGGGCGCCTTGACCTTCCCCTCCTTCACGAGGCGGTTGAACCGGAGCCCCACCCGGGCCCGCTCGCCGTACCCGAGCCAGCAGATGCGCGCGGGCAGGCCCTGGAACTTGACGCGCTCCTGGGCCATGGAAATCCATCGTCGCAACGGGGCGTTGTCGGGGAGTTCCTCGAGCACTGCTTCATCGGTCGCGCGGATGTCCTCGGGGTCGCAGGAGAGCGCGGCCCAGCGGAACGGGCCCTTGCCCTCGCAGAAGAGCGGGCGCACGTAGGCCGGCACGAACCCGGGGAACCCGAACGCCTCCTCCAGGCCGCCCAGCTTGGCCTGGGCACGGATGTTGTTGCCGTAGTCGAAGACGTGGCTGCCGCGCGCCTTGAGGTCGAGCATGGCGCGCACGTGCTCCACCATGGAGGCGCGGGCGCGCAGGATGTAGTCGTCCGGATCCTTCTGCCGCAGCCAGGCCGCCTCGGCGAGCGACACCCCCCTGGGGATATAGCCGCCCAGGGGGTCGTGCGCCGAGGTCTGATCGGTGCAGAGGTCGGGCACGAGGCCCATGCGCACCACCTCGGGGAACGCGTCGGCGCAGTTGGCGCAGACGCCGATGGAGACCGCCTCCCCCTTGGCCGCGTAGGCCTTGGCGCGGCTGACCGCGCAGGCGAGGTCGGGCGCCTCCTCGTCGAGGTAGCGGTGCTCGAGGCGACGGGTGATGCGGGCCGGGTCCACGTCCACGCAGAGCGACACGCCGCCCGCCATGGAGACCGCCAGCGGCTGCGCGCCACCCATGCCGCCGAGGCCGCCCGTGAGCACGATGCGGCCGCGCAGGTCGCCGCCGAAGTGCGTGCGGCCCGCCTGCGCGAACGTCTCGTACGTCCCCTGCAGGATCCCCTGGGTGCCGATGTAGATCCAGGACCCCGCCGTCATCTGGCCGAACATGGTGAGGCCGAGGGCCTCGAGCTTCCAGAACTCGTCCCACGTCGCCCAGGCCGGCACCAGCATCGCGTTGCTGATGAGGACCCGCGGCGCGTCCTCGTTCGTCCGGAAGACGCCGACGGCCTTGCCCGACTGCACCAGCAGCGTCTCGTCGCGCTCCAGGCGCCGGAGCTCGCGCACGATGACGTCGTAGCACTCCCAGCTCCGCGCCGCCTTGCCGCGGCCGCCGTAGACCACGAGATCCTCGGGCCGCTCGCCCACCTCGGGGTCGAGGTTGTTCATCAACATGCGCAGCGCCGCCTCCTGCTGCCAGCCCTTGCAGGAGAGGGCGGTGCCGCGCGGCGCGTGGATGGGAAGCCGGGGGTTCGTGGACGGCATGGGCTCCTCCGCCCAAGGCTTATACGCCGCCGTCCACCCGCGATCAACGAGCCCCGGCGCCGACGGTCGCAGGCGTCGCGAGATCGCCCACATTACGTTGACACCGCCGGTCTTCCAGGTGAATAATGCGCAGGCCGCTCCGGGCGAGCCTTCCCCATGACTTCCGACGAGAATCCGGAGATCACCGAGCTTCCCGCTGACGCGCTGGAAGCCGACAGCGAGACGGGGACCGCGGTCATCGAGGCGGCGCTCGCCGCGGCCCGGTCGGACGATCCCGTGGGCCTGATCGCGCTCTACCTCCGCGAGCTGCACGGGGAGGAGGACAAGGGACGCCAGGCGCTGCTGCAGCACGAGATCGGTGAGGTCCAGGAGAGCCGCCAGCGCGACGAGGGTGAGGCCCTCAAGACCTATGCCAAGGCGCTCCAGCTCGACCCGGCGCTGCGGATCAACGTCTGGGCGATCCGGCGGATCTTCTGGCAGCGCGCCCTCTGGCCGAACCTGCTCAAGCTCCTCGACGTGGAGATCCGGTTCACCGAGGACCCGCACCAGAAGGCCGAGCTGTGCCTCGAGAAAGGGCAGGTGCTCGAGGACAAGACGAGCGACGTCGCCGGAGCGCGCGAGGCCTACCGCAAGGCGCTCGAGCACGAGCCCGAGCACCTCGGCGCCCTCATGTCGCTGGAGCGCCTGTGCGCGCGCGAGGGAGAGCTCGCGGCGCTCGCCGACGAGGTCTACCCGGCCCTCGCGCGGGCCACGCCCGAGCCGGCCCGCAAGGTGGCGATCCTCCTCGACCTCGCCCGGAAGCGCGAGTCGCGGGGCGGCGGCTGCGACCGGGTGCTCGCCGTGCTCGAGGACGCATACGCGATCGGCGTCGAGCGCGAGCGGGTGCTGCGCGAGTTCGAGCGCGTGGGGCAGGCCGCGGGCCGGCGCGACGAGGTGCTCCGCGTCTGGGAGCGCCGGCTCGAGCTGCTCGCGGCGACCCCGGCGCCGCCGGACGAGGGCGGCCCGGCGCGGCGGGCCCTGGAGATCGCGGCGATCCGCCGCCGCCAGGCGCACCTGGCGCGCGACGCCGGCGACGCGGACGCGGCCTGGGGCTACGTCATGCAGGGCCTGCAGGCGTGCCCGGACGAGCCGCTCCTCCTGCGCGAGGCCGCCGACCTGGCCGCCCGCCTGGGCCGCTCCGCCGAGGTGGCGGGCCTGCTGAACCGGCAGCTGGCCCAGCTCGGGCCGACCGATCCCCGGCGCCTGGGCCTGATGTACCACCGCGCGCTGGCGCTCCGGGCGGCCGGGGAGGCCGACGAGTCCGAGGCGGTGCTGCGCGCCATCGGCGACGAGCAGCCGGCCTGTTTCCCGCTGCTCGACCTGCGGCAGCGCCGCGCCGCCGCTGCCGGCGACGACGCGCTGCTGGCGGAGCTGCTGGGCCGCGAGGCCGAGGCGCTCCGCAGCCGCGCCGCGGGCCTGCCACCGCTGCCGGCCGCTGGGGACCCGGCGTGGATCGCGTCCCTCGAGGTCGCACGCGGCGAGCTCCTGGAGCGGCTGGGCCACGACGACGACGCGGTGCAGGCCTGGCGCGCCGCCCTGGAGCAGCAGGCGCACTACCGGCCCGCGGTGGACGACCTCGAGGTGCTGTTCACGCGCACCGGACGGCTCCGCGAGCTGGCCGAGCTGCTCGCCGGGGAGCTGCCCGGCGCCACGGGCGAGCGTCTCGACTACCTCCTGGAGACCCTGACGCGGCTGGAGGCCGATCGGCTGGGGGAGCCGGCGCGCGCGCTGGAGTACCTGCGGCGTCTCGCCGAGGCCCGCCCGGGCGACTTCCGCGCGCTGCGTCGGCTGCAGCAGGGGCTGATGGCCTGCGAGCAGTGGAACGAGGTGGCCGAGCTCGAGACGCGCCTCGCGGCGGAGGCGGGTGACCCGGCCCTCGCGGCCGCGCTGCGCCTGGACAGCGCCCACATCTCCGACGAGGAGCTCAACGAGCCCGGCCGGGCCGTGGAGCTGCTCGGCCGGGTCCTCGAGACCGTCCCGGGTCATCCGCTGGCCGGCGCCATGCTCGAGCACATCCTGCGGCGCGAGCGGCGCTACGAGGACCTCATCGAGGCCCTCAAGCGCGAGGTCGAGGCGACCCTGAGCCAGGACCGCCTGACGACGCTGCTGTTCAAGATCGGCCTGATCTACGAGCGCGAGCTGGGCAAGCCCGACGAGGCCGCGCGCGTCTACCGCGACATCATCGATCGCTCGCCGGGCTACGCGCCGGCGGTGCGCGCCCTGGCGCAGGCCTACCGCACGGCGGGCGACGCCGAGCGTCTGGCGCAGGCGCTGGAGGCCGAGGTCGAGCTGCTCGCGGGCCCCGAGGCCCAGGCGCTCGCGCTGGTGCGTCTCGGCGAGATGTACGAGGAGCGCGCCCAGAAGGACGACGGCCAGGACGACGGCCAGGACGACCTCGCCGAGGACGCCTTCAGCCGCGCGCTCTTCCGCGTCGCCAGCTCGGTGCCGGCGGCCCTGGGGCTGCTCCGCGTCTACGCCCGGCGCAAGGACTGCGGTCGCTTCGCCGGTGTCTGCGAGCAGGTCGCGGGCATGGTCGCCGACGATGCGGCCCGCGCCACGTTCCTCGAAGAGGCCGCGCAGATGGCCTCGCGCCCCGACGGCGACCCGGAGCTGGCCGCCGAGCTGTGGGCGAAGGTGAGGGCGCTCCAGCCCGTGCGCCTCGGTCCGTTGCTCGCCCGGTCGCGAGCCGCCGCCCGCCAGAAGGAGCCCGCGGAGCTGGCGGAGGCCTACGCCGGCCTCGCGCGCGCCGTGGGGCCGGGCGTCCTCGGCGCCGTGCTCGCCACGCGCGCCGCGACGCTCACCGAGGTGGCAGCGCCCGACGACCTCGCCGCCATCTCCGCGCGGTACCTCGACGCGGTCACGCTCGCGCCGGGTCTGGCCGATCCCCTGGTGCCGCTCTGCGACGCCATGCGGGCCGACGCGCCCGAGGCCGCCGAGGTGCTCGCTCGCCGCATGACGCTCGCGGAGGGGGCAGGACGCCTGCAGCTCGCGCTCGAGCGGGCCGAGGTCCTCGAAGGGCACGGCCTCCTCAAGGAGGCCGCGATCGAGCTCAGCGGCGTCCTGGCGGCGAACCCGGAGCACGTCGAGGCAGTCGAGGCCGTACGGCGCATCGCCGCGCGCGGCGGCGACCTGGAGGGCGTGGCGCGGGCCAGCGCCCGCCTGGCGGTGCTGCTGCGCGACCCGGCACGCAAGGCGGGCCTCTTCCGCGAGGCGGCTCGCATCCTCGACGGCGGGCTGGGCCGCCCGGCCGAGGCCGCCCCCTGCTGGCGCCAGGTGCTCGAGCACCTGCCCGCGGCCGACGCGGCCTACGGGCGGCGGCACCAGTTC
>JACRCY010000455.1 GCA_016218785.1 Deltaproteobacteria bacterium | reverse complement strand
TCGCCGTCCAACATCCGCCTGTCGTACGACGGCGAGGTGAAGATGCTGGATTTCGGCATCGCCCAGGGGATGCTGAAGTTCACGTCCGAGATCGGGGTCCTGAAGGGCAAGTTCAGCTACATGTCGCCGGAGCAGATCCGGGGCATGCCGGTGGACGCGCGCACCGACATCTTCTCGACCGGGATCGTGCTGCACGAGATGCTCACCACCGAGAAGCTGTTCCGCGGGGACACCGAGTTCGCGCTGATGGAGAAGGTGCGCAACGCCGAGGTGACGCCGCCGTCGAAGTTCAACCGGCGCGTGCCGGAGGCGCTCGACGTGATCGTCATGAAGGCGCTGGCGCGCGACGCGGCCGACCGCTACCAGACCGCGGCGGAGCTGTCACAGGCCCTCCTGCAGCTGCTCGACGGCTACCGCTTCACGGTGGCCGAGTTCCGCGAGTTCCTCCGCGGCATGTTCCGTCAGGACTACCAGCAGGAAGTCGAGGAGCTCCAGGCGTGTCGCAGCGCGCCGTCCGCTGGCTGCGAGGCTCCGGCCCAGCCGACGCCGGTCGAGATCCCGATGGAGGCGGAGCTCCCGTCGGAGGAGGAGCTGGCCGCCGCCCGCCAGCCGAAAGGCCCGAGCCCGGTGGAGGCGCCGGCCAAGCCGGGCGGCTTCTGGTCCAAGCTGAAGAACAAGCTGAAGAGCTAGAGCGCCGTCACCGGACCCGCGCCGGTCGCGGCCGGGTGCGGCGCCGCCGGCGGTGCCCACAGGGCCGGCCGGCCTTCGAGTGCTCCACCGCGGCCAGCGCCGCCTTCACCCGCAGCGTGTCCCGCAGGATCGGGAGCTGCGCCAGATCTTTGGGGCGCCCGGCGGCCTCCTTGGACGCGATGATGTCCTCGAGGGCAGCCACGCGCGCCCGTTGTCCGCCCAGCGCGACGGCGACGCTGCGCGAGCGCACCGCGTTGAACGTCAGGCCTCCGCTGATCTCGTCGAAGACGAGATCCACGGGGACACGGGCACCGGTGAGCCTGACTGCAGCCGTCAACGGCGAGATCTCCCTCGGCCGGCCGGCGCCGAGCGCGATGCCCAGCGCCTCGATCTTCTCGCGGTTCCGCGGCGTGTCTCGCACCAGGAGATCGACATCCAGGGTCATCGCGGGCACTCCCTGCAGCGCGGCGCCCGCCATCCCAACGACAAGTGCTTCGAGGTGAACTTCGCCGAGTGCCCGCAGCAGCCCGACGATGAAGTCCTGGTCAGGGGACATAGACTCCAGGCCTCACTTCGCGCAGGAAGATCCGCCGGTCCCGCCCCCACGGCGTGGTCACGCATTGGAGGATCAGCAGCAGATCTCCCGGGTCCATGTCGGGCAGCTGCGGCGCGAGACGCTCACGGAGCGCTTCGAGCCGATCGGCCAGCTCGTCGGGCGTCAGGTCCGCCTTCGGCGCGGCCGACGGCGCCGAGCGGCGTCCTCGCTGACGCGAGGCCGCCTGGCGCCGTGAGCGGCCGGTGCCCATGGCTCCGCGCCTACGCCGCCTTCGCGTCGGTGGTGCGCCCGACGAAGATGCTCAGGCTCTTCGCCCGGTAGAAGTAGTCGCGCGCCCCGCCCCGCAGGTCGAACAGGCAGATCACCTCGGTTTGCTGCCCGGGCTGGATGTTCGCGATGAACCGGGAGACCGAGTTCAGGATGAAGTACAGCCCGAGGCCCCCGCCGCCGCCCTCCTCGCCCACGACCCGCGGCAGCCCCCTCTCGTCCCGCGCCCGCTGCAGGTGGTCGAGGATGGCGCTCTTGCGCAGCTCCCCGAACGAGTCGCGCACCGCCACCGCGAAGTAGCGCCCGTCGCAGCCGAAGCGCAGCTCCGCGACCTGGTCGGTGACCGGCCCGGCCCCGGGCCGTCCCTTGCCCTGGAACAGCGGCCGGGAGCCGAAGCGCGACGCCGGCGCGTCGTAGAGCGCGTTCATCAAGAGCTCGTCGGTGACCGTCTCCACGCGCGCCACCAGCTGGCGCCGGCAGCCCATCTCGCGCGCCAGCTCGGTGACCTCGCGGATCGCGACCCGCTTCTCGTCGTACGAGCCGATCTCGCGGCGGTGGATCGGGACGCCCCAGGTCAGGTACTTCTCGACGCCGAACAGGTCACCACGCAGCAGCTTGACCGAGGTGACGACGATCTCGTCCTCCTCGGGATCGCCGTCGCGACCGATGAGGTGATCGCACCCTTCCTGGCGGAGCAGCTCGATGAAGGCCTCGGGATCGCCGAGGAGCATCACCTTGGCCGCCGTGCCGACCCGCTCGAGGAAGCTGACGAGCCCCTCGCGGTGGCCCGCGTCGTCGACGATGATGAGGTCCGCGGAGGGTCCCTCCCTGGTCAGGACCTCTTCGCACTGGTCGACGAAGTCGACCTCGCTACCGGCGGCCGACAGAGTGCGGCGCAGCACCCTGCGGAGCGGGAGACTGCTGGTGACGCAGATGGTGCGGTGATTCAGCACAGTGGCCTACAAGTGTAACAGCAATTGAGCCCGGGCGCCATTTTACCCCCCGGCTGGAACAGGGCGCCCGTCGCTGCGGCCCACGGGACCGCCCTCGGCCGTTGCCTGGCTGCCTGGGGCCGGGTGGGGGCGGCTTGCCCTCCGCCGGCGAAGACCAGCCGTCAGTGCCGCAGCCGCAGTGCCTCCTTGGGACCGAGGCGCCGGACTCCCTTGAGCGAGTCGAAGTCCTTGTCGACCGAGACGATGGTGGGGATCTTGGCGCGCATCATGACGGCAACATGGAGCGCGTCCCGGGCGCCGAGCTGCGGCCTCGCATCCAGCAGGTCGCAGGCAGCCATGACGTCTTCGTGCGACACGGGCAGAACCTCCGCGACCAGCGCCGCCGCGGCCCGAACCGCGCTGGTGGCGTCTTTCAATCCTAGGCGGCGGGAGCGAACGTAGAGGATCTCCTGGAGCACCTCGCTGCTGGTGACCCCTTCGATGGTCTCCTCCCCCACCGCCGCGAGCACGGCCCGGCAGGAGTCACGATGCGGACCATCGCCGCCCACGGCGTACAGGAAGATGTTGGCGTCGAGAAACACTCTAGCCACGACGCGCCTCGAGCTCCCGTTTCAATTGCTCCCACGCGGGGAGCGGGGTCTCGCCGAGGCCCAGGAACGCCTGCGCCGCGGCGGACCGCCGGGCATGCGCGACGTGAGCCAGGAGCTGGGCTCGAGCCGCCTCCCGCATGAGATCCGACACCGAGGATCGGCGCTGGCGCGCGAGGTCTTGCAGAACGTCGAACTCCTCGGGCTCCATGAGCACCTGGACCCGCTTGGTCTTGGGCATGACCAAGTGTATGCACATGCACATACACATGTCAAGCCCACGCCCCCCGGCGGAGGCGCCGCGTCGAGCTGGCGCCCACGCCCTCTCCGCCCCGGTGGGGCGGTGGATCTCAGACCGGCACGCCGATGGCCCGCAGGATCCCGCGCTCCACCTCAGCCATGCGCGTCGGGCCGAGCGCTGGCCCCAACGGCCGGTCGTCGATCCGGGCGGTCCGCAGGGTGGTCACCCGCTCGCACTTGAGCACCGACGCCTGCGGCGCGCCCCCCTCCCCCCGCCGCAGGCGGACGTGCCATGGCCCCTCGCGGACGACGGTCGTCAGGGGCACCACGATGGCATCGAGCGCCCGCGTGTTGCGCTCCTCGGGGGAGACCACGAGCACCGGACGGCGCTTGTCGTCCGGGACGTGCGCCCAGTAGAGGTGCCCGCGTCTGAGCACTAGCGTCTCCGCCGACGACCGGCGCGTGGCTCGTCGTCGAGCCGTGCGAACTCGTCGGAGCTGAGCCGCGACCAGGTCTCGTCCTCGGCGCGTTCCTCCGCAGTGCGGCTCTCGTAGTACGCAATCGTCTCGCGGGCCAGGATCGCCTCGGCGTCGCGGTGCGCCGCCCGGCGCAGCCACGCCTCGATCACCGCGCTGCGGCTCCGGCCCGCGCCGGCGGCGACGCGGCGATCGATCACCTCGAGCAGATCGCGCGCGAGGGTGATGCTGATCTTGGTCTTGGGCACGGGGCTCATACCACACATCGTACCAACTATCCTACCAATGAGCAAGCGCGGCGCAGCGCCTGGGGCGCCACGTCGGGCCCCGGCCCGGAGTGGCAGCGGCACGGGCCGTCGAGGCCGAACCCCCGGGCTTCGCCACCTGCGTGCGCAACGCCGGTCAGCGGGGATCGTCACCGTCAGCGCGCGGCGGCGTGACGCGCCGCTTGCGCGGTCCGTCGAGGCCCAGCGCCCGGAGCTTCGCCACCAGCGTGCGCCGGGGCATCTTGAGCCGCTCTGCCGCGCGGGTCTGGTTGCCGCCACAGGCCTGCAGCGCCGCGACGATGCGGGCCCGCTCGAGAGCGTGCAGCTCGTCCTGCAACGAAACCGCGGCCCCCGCGTCGAGCTCCAGCGTGGTCGCCTGGAAGGAGCGGCTGCGCCCGCCTCCCGTCGTCGATTGGGGGCCTTGGGGCTCGCGCGGTCGGGCCTGCGCCACCTCGGGAGGGAGGTGCTCGGGCCGGATCTCCCCGCGATCGCACACCAGCACCGCGCGACTCATCACGTTGCGCAGCTCGCGCACGTTGCCCGGCCAGGGGTAGGCCGAGAGCGCCACCTCGACCGCGGGGGCCATGCCGACGAAGCCGCGGCCGGCCTCCTGCGCCGCCTCCGTCGCGAAGTGCTCGGCCAGGGGGAGGATCTCGGCGCGCCGCTCCCGGAGCGGCGGCACCTCGAGGACCAGCGCATTGAGACGGTACAGGAGATCCTGCCGGAACGTCCCGGCGGCCACGCCGGCTGCCAGATCGCGGTGGGTCGCGGCCACGAAGCGCACCCTGACCGCGCGATCGGCGGTCGCCCCGAGCCGCCGCACCCGACCGTCCTCCAGCACCCGGAGCAGCTTCGCCTGCAGGCCGGGCGCCATCTCGCTGATCTCGTCGAGGAGCAGGGTGCCGCCGTCAGCCTGCTCGATGATGCCCGGCTTCGCCGCGAGCGCGCCCGAGAACGCGCCGCGCTCGTACCCGAAAAGCTCGCTCTCGAGCAGGGTCTCCGGCAGCGCGGAGCAGTTCACCTTGATCATGGGCCCCTGGGCACGCGCCCCGAGGTAGTGGAGCGCCTCGGCCACCACCTCCTTGCCGCTGCCAGTTTCACCCACGGCCAGCGCGGGCAAGGCTGCCGAGGCCGCACGCTCCACGAGCGCGTAGAGCTTCAGCATGCGCGGCTCGGTGAGCATCACGTCGCGGGCGCCGACCCGGAGCACGCGACAAGCCTGGCGCGCGATGCCCACCTCGGCGCCGGCCGTGGCACCCATGGCCAGCTCCGCCACCCGCCGCAGGCTCTCCGCGGAGGGCGCGTCATCCGGGAAGACGCCCAGGCCAATGCGCGCGGGCAGCTCATGCGCCTGCAGCAGCTCGAGCAGCCGGCGCGCGGCCGCCCGGGCCTCGTCGCGGGAGCACTCCGCCAGGAGGGCCTCGAGGCGCCGGGGGCCTTGCACCGTCACGAAGTCGAGCGTCCTCAGGTTGGCCGCCAGCAACTCGGCGGCGGCCTCCGCCGCACCGTCGGCAGGAAGCTCGACGGCGAGGTGCCCGAACGAGCGGTCGAAGCGCAGCGCCCGGTCGACCTCCTGGCGCAGGCGGGCCTCGAACTCCGCCGGGGCCACGCGCCGGGCGGCCGCGGTCGCGGCGACGCCCACGAGCCGCACCTCCACCCCGACGTTGCCGAGCCGCCCCTCGTCGCCGGGCCGGAGCTCGACGGGCGTCTTCCCGAGCCGCGCCCCGCGCACGAAGGTGCCGTTCGTGCTCCCCAGATCCTCCAGCGTGACGCTCTCGGTACCAACGCTGAGCCGGGCATGAACCCGCGAGATCGAGGGGTCGTCGATGCAGATCCCCGCGCCGGGCGCCCGGCCCACGGTGCACGATCCCAGGCCCGCGAGCTCGTACTCCACGAGCCCCCGGGGCGCGAGCACCCAGAGGACCAGCCGGCGTTCCCCCATCCTTGGCCTCGGCGCCGGCCGGGACGAGCCGGCCGGCTCGACTACACCGCGACCCTACCACCGGTCGAATTTTCGATGCAAGCGTTTTCGAAGGCGCACCTGGTCCCCGGGGGCGGATGCTCGGACCCACCGGCCGGCGGCCCTCGGGCGCGGGCGGACGGCGGCGCCCCCAATCCCGGCGCCCCGCTCAGGCCCGGAGGACGGTGACCTCGCGGCCCCCGGCGGTGCGGGCCTCCGCGAAGTGGGTGCGCCCCTCGATCGGCCCGGCCTCGGGCCGGCGGTCGAAGATCACCAGCACGCCGTGCCCGAGCCCCAGCCGCTCGAGGTACGCCTCGAGCTGCTCGAGGCCCCGGCCGAGCGGATCGGGCTTGCCGGCCGCCCACACCTTCAGCTCGAGCGCCTCGCGCTGCCACTCGCGCCCGCCCCCCGCGGCCCGGAACGGCCAGCGCACCAGGAGATCGATCCGCCCCCCAACGCCGCCGTACTCCCGATCGATGTAGCCGCCGCCGTTGACCACCCGCTGCAGGAACGCCATGAGCACGAGCTGCGGCGCCACCTCGTGGTAGGGGAGCCCCTGACCCAGCACCTCGCCGTGCTCCCGCCAGAAGGCCGCGAACTCCTCCAGGAGCAGGCGCAGGTCCAGCTGCCCGTCGCCGAGCACGAAGCGCTGCGGCTCGAGGTCGAGGTTGTCCTCGACCGCCACGGACAGCACCCGGGCGATGACCTCGCGGTAGATCGGGTTCGCCACGCGGAGCGGCCGGTCGGGCGCCACCAGGCCCAGGTCCCGGACGTACTGGGCGTCGTCGTCGTAGGCGTCGCCGCCCTGGAGCGTGCCCGCCATGATCGGCTCGAGGATCCGCCGCACCCGCGGCTCCATGAGCCGGGCGGCCAGAGAGTCGAGGTGTGTCTGACGCGCGAGGATCAGCCGCTCTTTGGCCTCCTCCAGGTGCTCGGCCTTGATGGTCGCCGGGGGCGCGACCCCGATCTCCTCGACGACCTCGCGGGCCAGGGCGTTCACCAGCCACGGCTGCCCCTGCGTCAGCTCCCAGGCACGCGCCAGCGCCTCTTCGGTGAAGGGCTGCCCGGTCTCGGCCGTGTGCTGGCCGTAGAGGGCCCGCAGGTCGGTCGCGGTGAAGTCCCCGAGCCGCACGGACTTGAGCTTGATGTTGAAGGGGCTGGAGGTGCCGAGCCGGCTCGGGTCGCCGCCGCTCGCGGCCTTGTAGTCCCGGACGTCGCGCAGCCCGCAGAGCGCCACCGCGGCCGGGAAGGCCGCGGGGCGGCTCTGGTACCCGGCGCGGAGCTGGCGCAGGACCGCGCGCAGGCTCTCGCCCCGGAGCGCGTCGATCTCGTCGAAGAAGAGGACCAGCGGCCGCGGGCACGACCGCGCCCAGGAGGTGAGGGCGGCCGAGAGGAGCTGCGCCGGGCTCGCGTCGGGCCAACGCGCGGGCGGGCGGAGCTCGGGCGGCAGATCGATCTCCGCCTGGCGCCGGATCGAATCGAGCACCGCGCCCTGCGCCATCACGAGGTCGTCGCCGGCCGACTCGCCGGTCTCGCAGGAGAAGTGCAGGGCCGCGGTCGACCCCTCGGCGCAGAGCGCCCGCGCGAGCGCCCAGAGGGTCGTGGTCTTGCCGGTCTGCCGGGGCGCGTGGACCACGAAGTAGGCGCCCTGCGCGACCAGGCCCCGCGCCTCGGGCAGCCTCGGCTCGGGTGGCACCAGGTAGTGCCGGATCGCGTCACACGGACCCGCGGTGTTGAAGCGCCTCATGCCAGCCAAGCATAGGCCGGCCGGCGGGAGGCAGCAAGGACGCCGGGCGTCGGAGCAGCGCTCGTCGCCCGCAACCCAGCGGGGGAGTTCCGCCCCTACGGTGCCGCCACTACCTCTTGGCCGAGGTTCCGGACCTCGTCGATCGAGAGCTTGCGGCTGCCCGGCTGGCGGCCGTGGATCGACATGCGCAGCTCGCCCTCGTCGGCGAGCACGGCCGGGCTCCCGATCAACTCCAGGCCGACCAGGTCCTGGGTCACGACCGGGTTTTGCGGGTACTTCTGCCAGCTCACCCCGTCGGACGAGGCCGCGTGGCCGAGGCTCTGGTCGCCCAGGAACGCGTGCGCCGTGTACCACATCCGGTACATCTGGCTCCGCTGGTCCCAGGCCACCTCCGGCTCGCTCACCCCGCGGCCGTCGAACTCCTCGAGCTGGCCTTCGCCGAGCACCGGGTTCGCCGCGTGCTTGGTGAAGGCGAGCCCGTCCATGGACGTCGCCAGCCCGATGCTCCACGTGGCGCGCTCCTCGCCCTTGCTCTGCCCCGCATACCACAGGACCACCTGGCCGTCGTCTCGCCGCACCGCGCTCGGGCAGCAAATCCGGGCGTCGTCCCACGTGCCCGCCAGCCCCACCGGCAGGACCGGGCCAGCCGTGGAGAGCATGGTGGCCCTGGTCATGCCTTCTTGCCAGGAGAACCGGTGCACGCTGGCTGGCTTCCCCTGGCCAGACGTACCAGCACCAGCGGCCGCGGCCGGGGCTGCCCGCGGGACTGCCCCACCGACGATGCTGGGCTCAGCCCGGCAACACGGTCAGTCCGAGGCGCGCCGCGTTCGTCCGGACGCGCCGATCGGTCGAAACCACGACCACGTCGGGGACCACCTGCTGCACCCGTTCGATGGTGCCGAGATGCACGGCGTCGAGGGTACGCACCGGCTCCACGGGGAAACGGTGCCCGCAGCGAAACAGGATCTCGGAGCTGACCGGCATGACGATCCAGTCGGCGCTGGCGGCGAGGAAGTCGGGGCGACGTGCCGCCAGCTTGGCGGCCGCAGGTCCCGCCACCTCCGGGAGCCGGCAGAACGCGCGCTCCACCTCAGCGAGAGTCAGCATCGACGTGAGCGTCGCCTCCGCGTTGTCGAGGATCCCGGCGACCGTTTCCCCCTCGGACTCGCCGAACAGCGCGGCGAGCACGGCGCTGGTCTCGGCGTAGACGCGCATCAGGCACCCCGCTCGAGCAACTCCTCCAGCTGGATTGCCGAAAGGCTCGCGTCAACGTGCGTCGCGCGCAGGGAGTGCCGGCCGCCAGCTCCGCGGGATGCGAGTCGACCGAGCCGCGCGGTGAGGGTCTGCAGCTCCGGCGCGCTGGCGGCGTCGGCACGCGCGTCCTCGAAGCGACGGAGTTCGGCAACGACCAGGCCCCCACGCGTGACCAGGACGCGGTCCCCGTCCTGTGCCCTCCTGAGGTACGCTGCGAGCCGCGCCCGGAGCTGCTTGTCGCTGACGGTGATCACGCCTCGAAGGTAGTCCACGGACCGCGCCCGGTCAAGGCAGGCCTGGCCGAGCGAGGGGGGGCGGGGCCCGGCTCCGACGCCGACGTGCTGGTGGTCCTGCGCCGGCTGACGGAACGCCGGCGTCCGTCGGCAGCGGGCCGGCGGCCAGGTCTCCACCCCCTTGAGCTCGTGGACCTCGTGACACTCGTGCTGCCCGGCCTTGCCTCACGGAGCGCCTTCCACCTCGCGGCCGAAGTTCTGGACCTCGTAGATCGAGAGCTTCTGACTGCCCGGCTCGCGGCCGTCCGGGCGGTCGGGCGCACTACTTGCGGCGCTTGCGCCTGACCGCGCGAGCCAGGCCCAGTGATCAGTCAACTACCGCCCGCAGAGCGGGCGGCTTGATGAAGGCCCCCAGAGGGGGCCCAAGAACACGAGATGCCCGCCGCCCTGCTCCACCTCGCGTCGGTGCTCCCAAGAACCAGCCTCGGCGACGGAGCGCGTGACTCCT
>JACRCY010000448.1 GCA_016218785.1 Deltaproteobacteria bacterium | reverse complement strand
GGCGCTCGCCGCCGCGGCCGAGGACCTCGTGGGGCGCCTCGGCGGCAAGGCCGCCTTGACCCCGGTCGAGGCCACGCGGCTCGAGGCCGAGGCCGCCCACGCCCAGCGCCTCCGCTGGCAGGCCTGCTACCGGATGATCCGGAAGCTCGTCAGCCAGAACCCGGACCTCGCTCACCTCTGGGCCGCCTGCTAGCGCCCGGCCGCTGCCGTCAGCCTGCCACCGCCCCTTCGCTCGCGCAGGCCCACGAAGGCCGGTGCACGGCGCGACCAAGCCGTCGCACGGGTGTGCCGGGCGGCCGCAGCGCGCCGCTGGCATGCTGCACGCTCAGCCTCGCCTGTTGCGCGAGGCGCCCCGAGACGATGATCACTGAACCTCCGCTCAGGTTCCGCGACCTCCGCGGGTGGGTACACGGGGCTCCGCGGGTCCCGCGCGCCGCTCCGCAAGCCGGTCGCGAGGACGCCGCGCGCCGGAGCGCCTGAACCCCCGTTCAGATACGCCCGGGTCCGCGGGCGGCGCGCGCCTCGCCCCGGGGCCACCCTGCTGATCCCCCGCTCAGGTTCCGGCGGGCTACGGCCCCGGTCACGCTCCTGCGGAAGCCCTGCCAGGTGGCTCTTGCGCCACTTCTCCGGGTGGGAGATCCTCGACACTGGTCAACACGTCAGGGGGTCGACATGCGCTTCCACACTCGGCACGTCCTCGGGTTGCTGCACGGGCTGCTGCTGCCCCTGGTGGCGTCGTGTACCGGTGCCGCCGACGAGGAACTGAGCCCCGGACAGGTCGGGGTCCTCCGGCAGGCAGTCGCGGGCGAGTGGCAGCCGGCGGCGAGCATGCCGGTCGGCCGCTACGTCCACACCGCGACCCTGCTCCAGAACGGCAAGGTGCTGGTGGCGGGCGGCTCCACCGCCAGCTTCACGGCGCTCGCGAGCGCGCTGCTCTACGACCCCGCGGCGAACAGCTGGAGCCCGGCCGGGACCATGCCGCAGGCCCGCACGAACCACACGGCCACCCTCCTCCCATCGGGGAAGGTGCTCGTGGTTGGTGGAACGCCCGACGGCCTCACGGCGCTCGCCAGCGCGTCGCTCTACGACCCCGCGGCGAACAGCTGGAGCCCGGCGGCCTCCATGCCGCAGCCGCGCGCGGACCACACCGCGACCCTGCTCGAGGACGGGACGGTGCTGGTCGCGGGCGGCTCGCCTGACGGCGAGTACACCGTGCTCGCAGCCGCCCTGCGCTACAGTCCGGCCGGCAACTCCTGGACCGCGACCGGCAGCATGGCCCAGGGCCGCTCCTACCATGCCGCGCTCCGCCTCCCGAGCGGCAAGGTCCTGGTCTCGGGCGGCCTGGGCACAGGGTTCGCACCGCTCGCCTCCGCCACGACCTACGACCCGACGACCGGGACCTGGAGCCCGGCCGGCACCCTCTCGCAGGCCCGCGGGACGCACGACATGGCGCTCCTGGGCACCGGGGAGGTGCTCGCGGCCGGCGGCACCATCTACTCGACCACCTGGCTCGGCCTCACCAACGCGGACCTCTACAATCCCACCTCGAACTCGTGGCAGGCGGTTGGCTCGCTGGCCCAGGGGCGGCGCAGCCACACCCTCACGGTGCTCCAGAGCGGCGCGGTGCTCGCGACGGGCGGGTGGCACGATGACGGCACCACCGCCTGGGCGCCAGTCGCCGCGAGCGAGCTCTATGACCCGCCCACCCGCACCTGGAACACGACCGGGCCCCTCGCCCAGGGGCGCGGCTGGCACACCGCCACGCGGCTCGGCACCGGCATGGTGCTGGCGGCGGGCGGCGGGTACGACAACCAGGGAGTCTTCGTGGTCCTCGCGAGCGCCGAGCTGTACGAGTCGCTCGATTGCGCGATCCTCGGCGTGGGCGCCCCGTGCGGCCTGTGCCGGGTGTGCGACGCCTCCCTCACGTGCACCGGGACGCCCGCCGACGACCCCGCGTGCGGCACTCTCGATTGCAGCGGCCTCAATGGCGCCTGCCGGACGTACGGCGCTCTCACCTCCAACCGGTGCGCCTCGTTCGGGGCCTGCAAGCAGCCCGGCGTGGCCACCTGCACGGAATACACGGACGCGCCGTTCGGCACGCAGTGTGTCCTCGGCTACTGCGCCGATACGACCCTCCAGCGGCCCCACGCGTGCGGCACCGGGCCCACGGCCGGGGAATGCGTCGAGGGGGGCGAGCAGGACTGCACGCCCTTCTCCTGCGACTCGGGCGCGCTGGCGTGCCGCACCTCCTGCGATCAGTTCGCGCCGTGCGCTCCGACCGCGTACTGCGACGTGGGGACCTGCCGCCCGCAGAAGGCCGCGGGGGCGCCCTGCGTCGGCGCGGGGCAGTGCCTGAGCGGCTTCTGTGTCGACGGGGTCTGCTGCAACACGGCCTGCACCGGGCGGTGCGCCTCGTGCAGCCTCGAGCGCGCGGTGGGCACGTGCGCGCCGATCCCCGCGGGCGAGGACCCCGACGCCGAGTGCGCGAGCGCTGGAAGCTGCGGCGGCACCTGCGACGGCGCCGGCGGCTGCGTCCCGGCGAGCCCCGGGGAGCCGTGCGGCACCTGCAAGGTGTGCAACGCGAGCGGGCAGTGCGCGGCCGTGCCCGACGGGACTTCGTGCGAGGGCACGCTCTTCTGCGTCACGGGCGAGACCTGCCAGGCGGGCCGGTGCCAGGGCGGCACCGCCCGCGACTGCGGCGACGACGACCCGTGCACCGCCGATGCGTGCAGCGAGGCGGCGAAGCGGTGCCTCAACGAGCGGCTGGCCGACGGCGCGGCCTGCGACGACGGCAACGCGTGCACCACGGGGACCGTGTGCTTCGGCGGCGCGTGCTCGGGCGGCTCGGCCGTCGACTGCGACGACGACGACCCGTGCACCGTCGACTCGTGCGATCCGGCCGCGGGCTGCGGCCATGCCGCCAGCTCCGACCCGGCCTGCCGCCGCGACGCCGGGCCCTCGCCGGACGGCGGCGCGACGGGCGACGGGGGCGCCGACGCGGCGCCGCCGCCGCAGGACGGCGGGGGGGGAGTCACCCGCCAGTCCGGCTGCTCCTGCGTCACCGGGCGCGCGCCGGGGGGCCCGACGGCCCTCGCCGTGATCGCGGCCGTCGGTTTCGCCCTGGCGCGGGGCGCACGCCGGTCGTCCCGTCGTCCTTGACGCTTCGTCGTGCGCGGGCCCATCGGCCGCGGGACGCCACCGCCCCGGGGCGCTATAATCGACGTCGATGGTGACGCGGGAGCGATGCCCCGACCTCCCGCCCCGTGCGTGGGCGGCCCTGGACGAAGTGGCGCGAAGGCTGCGCAGCGCTCTCGGTGAGCGCGTCCGCGAGGTGCGCCTCTTCGGATCGGCCGCGCGCGGCGAGTACGGCCCCGACTCCGACCTCGACGTGCTGGTCATCGTCGACGCGCTCACCCCCACCGACTTCGCGGTGGCGACCCGGGCCGGGAGCGAGGTGATGCTGGAGACCGGGCTCTGCATCAGCGTCCTGCCGATGGGGCCGGACCACCTGGAGCTGCTGCGCCGCACGGAGCAGCGGCTGGCGCGCGACCTCGACGCCGAGGGGGTGGCCCTGTGACCGACGCCAACCGCCGGCGCAACGTCCAGGTCGAGCTCGACGAGGCGGAACGCTGCCGCCGCGCGGCCGAGGCGCTCGCGGGCTTGGGCCTGCACAAGGACGCGCTCAACCGGCTCTACTACTCGGCCTACCACCTCTGCCAGGCGGTGCTGCTCACCGAGGGGCTCGAGCCGCGTACGCACCGCGGCATGCTCTCCCTCCTCGGCGCGGAGTTCGTGCGCAGCGGTCGGCTCCCCGCGGGGATCCAGCACGAGGTCGCGCGCCTCGAGACGTACCGCGAGTACGCCGACTACGACCGCGACTTCGTCGCGACCGAGGATCTGGTGCGTGCCGAGCGCGAGGCGGCCGACCGCGTCCGTGAGGCGGTGCTGCGCTTCCTCGCCTCGGCCGGCTACGGCGGCGCCCCGGCCGCGTGAGGCCAGCGGCCGGCCGCTCCCCTGCACAACCGACCGAGGGCGACCGCCCGGACGAAGGCGGTGACGCGGGTGCCGTGCGCCCGTTGGTGCGGATGCTACCCGGGCCTGAGGCCCGCCAGGGCGGCAGCCGCAGCCAGCCGGGCGTCAAAAGCCAGGAACAGCGGAGGCTCGCCGACCAGCCGGCCGAGCTCGAGAGCGCTCGCGAGGTGGATGGCGTCGAAGCCGCGTAGAGCGTGTCGCTCCGCCAGGTCGCCAGCGCTCCGCGCCAGGCTCTCGGCCAGCTCAATCACCGCGAGCGCGCCGAAATCGCGGTCCAGATCCCCGGCAATCCGCGCCAGATCCGCCGCGGCCAGGGCCCCTTCGTGATGGCGGCGGGCGAAGGCGGCGCGCGCCTCCGGGTAGGCAACTCGCGAGGTCGCGACCACCGGTGCCTGACCGACGCGGGTCTTCACCCGGGCGGCCCCCGCCTCCCGCACGTAGAGCTTCACGAGGGCGCTCGTGTCGAGATAGAGGATCACCGACGATCCTCGACCACCGCCTCGGCCACGGTCGGACCGCGCAACACGGCCCGCCGCCGGGAGCCCGCCGGCTTGCCTCCCGCCCACGCCACGCGGCCGAGCCTCACGAGCTGCCGCACGGCGTCCTCGGCCGAGCCAGACCGCAGCGGGACGATCACCGCCACGGGCCGATGGCGGTCGGTCACGGTGACGACCTCCCCCTGCCGGACGCGGCGGACGATCGCGCTCGCGTCGCTGCGCAGCTCCCTGATCCCCACCGATGATCCCATGTCGGCCTCGCGGACCCGTGTAGTCACATCATGGGCTCATGGCGCCACATTGGCAAGTGGGTCGCCGGGGTCGCGCGGGGGGCGCGCAGCGCCTGGACCAGGCGCCGGGCCCCCCAGGCCCCCTCGCCGCATCCTTGACGCGCCCGCTCGCGGCGCTATAGGTTCACTCGCGGGGGCAGCGCGAGCGAACCCCATGCGCATCCTCAAGGTCCTGGGCTGGGTCGCCGTCGCCATCGCGGGCGCCGCGGCCTACGCCGTCATCACCCGCATCGTCCGACCCAAGGAGACGATCAACGCCCTGTGGCTGGTGGTGGCCGCCGCCTGCACGTACGTCCTCGCCTACCGCTTCTACGGCGCGTTCCTGGCGGCCAAGGTCTTCGCGCTCGACGACCGGCGCCGGACGCCCGCCGTGCGCCTCGCCGACGGCCGGGACTTCCACGCGACCAACAAGTGGGTGCTCTTCGGCCACCACTTCGCCGCCATCGCCGGCGCCGGCCCCCTCATCGGCCCGGTCCTCGCGGCCCAGTTCGGCTACCTGCCGGGCGCGCTGTGGATCCTCCTCGGCGCGGTCTTCGCGGGCGCGGTCCACGACTTCGTCGTCCTCATCGCCTCGGTCCGCCGCAACGGCTGCAGCCTCGCCGAGATCGCTCGCGCCGAGGTCGGCCCCGTGGCCGGGGTCGCGGCGTCGATCGCCATCCTCTTCATCATCATCGTGGCGCTCGCCGGCCTCGGCCTCGCCGTGGTCAACGCGCTCGCCCACTCGCCGTGGGGCACCTTCACCATCGCCTGCACCATCCCCATCGCCCTCTTCATGGGGCTCTACCTCTACCAGATCCGCCCCGGCAAGGTGGTCGAGACCACCATCATCGGCGTCGTGCTGCTCATCGGCGCGGTCCTCCTCGGCCACGAGGTGGTCGGCTCGCGCATCGAGCACTGGTTCGTGCTCTCGCACCGGCAGCTCGTCATCGCCATGGCGGCCTACGGCTTCATCGCGTCGGTGCTGCCGGTGTGGATGCTCCTGTGCCCGCGCGACTACCTCAGCACCTACATGAAGATCGGAACCATCATCATGCTGGCGGTGGGGATCGTCTTCCTCGCCCCCGAGCTGAAGATGCCGGCGGTGACGCGCTTCGCTGCGGGCGAGGGGCCGGTCATCCCGGGCACCCTCTTCCCGTTCATGTTCCTCACCATCGCGTGCGGCGCGGTCTCGGGCTTCCACAGCCTGGTCGGCTCCGGCACCACGCCCAAGATGGTCAGCAACGAGACGGAGACGCGCGCCATCGGCTTCGGCGCCATGCTCGTGGAGGGGTTCGTCTCCATCATGGCGCTGGTGGCCGCGGGCATCCTCATCCCGGGCGACTACTTCGCGATCAACTCGACCCTCTCCGCCGACGTCCTCACGCAGCTCGGCTTCGCGCCCGAGCGCGTCAAGGAGCTGTCGCAGCTGGTCGGCACCAACGTCGAGCACCGCCCGGGCGGCGCGGTCTCGCTCGCCGTGGGCATGGCCTCGGTCTTCTCGGCGATCCCCGGCATGAAGCACCTGATGGCCTACTGGTACAACTTCGCGCTCATGTTCGAGGCGCTCTTCATCCTGACGACGGTGGACACCGGCACCCGCGTCGCGCGCTTCCTGGTGCAGGAGATGGGCGGCTACGTCTACCAGCCGCTCGGGCGTCACGGCTGGTTCACGGGCACGCTCATCGCCAGCGCGCTGGTGGTGGCCGCCTGGGCCGCCCTCATCTGGAGCGGCAGCATCGGCACCATCTGGCCGATGTTCGGCGTGGCCAACCAGCTCCTGGCGGCGCTGGCGCTGTCGATCGGCACCACCGTCCTCATCAAGATGGGGAAGGCGCGCTACACCCCCATCACCCTCGTCCCGATGCTCTTCATGACGGTGATGACGCTGACGGCGTCGTATCAGCTCGTCGGGCGCTTCTGGGCCCTGGCCGCGAAGGAGCCCGGGCGGGCGTTCACCTACCGCCTCGATGCGGTGCTGGTGGGCGTGATGGCGGCCCTCGCCGTCGTGATCCTCGTCGACTCGTTCTACAAGTGGTTCGGGCTCCTCACCGGCCGCCGGCCCCTCGGCACCTCGGAGGTGCCGCTCGCGGAGAGCGCCGCCCCGCCCGGCGACGACCAGGCCAGGGCCGCGCACGGCTAGCCACCGCCGCCGTCTGTGGATCGCGGAGCGCCGGCAGACGCGAGCCGGCCTAGTTCGGCGGACGCGGCGGCACGAGGATGAAGACCTCGCGCTGGTCGAGGTCGGTGCACCCGCCGGCGAGGATACGGGTGCCCGCGGGCGGTGCCCGCGGGCGGAGCCGGGCGGCCGCCTATCCCGCGCCGCCCGCCGCCCCTGGAGGCTTCGGTTCGGCCGCCTGCTTCGCCAGGTAGCGGCGCATGACGCTGTGGCGACGGCCGTAGCCGAAGTAGATGATGAAGCCGACCGCCAGCCAGACGAAGAGCCGCCACCAGTTCTCGGCCGGCAGCGAGAACATGAGCAGCAGGCACGAGGCGATGCCGAGGATGGGCGTGACCGGCGAGAACGGGACGCGGAAAGGCCGCTCGGCCTGGGGGTTGGTGCGCCGCATGATGAGGACGGCGGCGCACACGATCACGAACGCCAGCAGGGTGCCGATGTTCACCAGCTCGGCGAGGATGCGCAAGGGGAGGAACCCCGCCAGGACCGCGACGAAGGCGCCGGTGAGCATGGTGGACTTCCACGGCGTGCGGAACCGCGGGTGTACGGCGCCGAAGAAACCCGGGGGGACGAGCCCGTCGCGGGCCATCGCGAGCATGACCCGCGGCTGGCTCAGCATCATCACCAGGAGGACCGAGGTGATGCCCGTCAGCGCGCCCAGCGAGATGACGAACTGCGCCCACGGCATCCCGACGGCCGCGAAGGCGTAGGAGACCGGCGCGTCGATGTTGATCTGGTCGTAGGGCACCATACCGGTGAGGACCGCCGCCACGGCGATGTAGAGCACGGTGCAGATGAGGAGCGAGGCGATGATCCCGATGGGCACGTCGCGCCGCGGGTTCTTGGCCTCCTCCGCGTGCGTCGACACCGAGTCGAAGCCGATGTAGGCGAAGAAGATGGTGGCGGCGCCCGCGAGCATGCCGAGCGGCTCGCCCCCCTTGCCCGTCTGGCCCACGATCGTGTTGCCGAAGAAGCTCACGCCGGTCAGGCCGTACGGCGCGAACGGGGACCAGTTGGAGGACTTGACGAAGTAGGCGCCCACGGCGATGACGAACAGCACCACCACGAGCTTGATGGCGACCATCGTCGCGTTGAAGCCGGCGCTCTCCTTGATGCCCTTGACCAGGATGAGCGTGACGACCAGCGCGATGAGCACGGCCGGCAGGTCGATGATCGCTCCCGTGGCCACGAGCTTCCCGGTCTCGGGGCTGTAGTTGAACGGCGCCGTCGACACTGCCAGGGGAAGCTTCCAGCCGAACAGCCCGATGAAGTTCTGGAAGTAGTGTGACCAGCCGTGGGCCACCGTCGCCGACCCCACGGCATACTCGAGGATGAGATCCCACCCGATGATCCAGGCGAAGAGCTCGCCGAGCGTCGCGTAGGCGTAGGTGTAGGCCGAGCCGGCCACCGGGACCATCGAGGCGAACTCCGCGTAGCACAGCGCCGCGAAGACGCAGGTCGTGCCCGCGACCACGAACGACAGCGTCAGCGCGGGACCGGTCTTGTCGTGCGCGGCGATGCCGGTCAGCACGAAGATGCCGGTGCCGATGATGGCGCCGACGCCGAGGCTCGTGAGCGTGATGGGTCCGAGGATGCGGCGCAGGCGGTTCTCGCCCGCCATCTCCTCGAGCAGCAGGGAGAGTGGCTTCCTGGCGAACAACTGGCTGGGCATTTGCCGGGCAGAATAGGGAATCCCGGGACCCGAGGCAAGCAGCTCCTCCGCGACGCCGAGGCGAGGCCTCCGAAGAAATCGGCCCTGCCACCCGGCCACGGGTGCGCGACGATTGACACCCTCCAGGGCGGGCGGTATTCCTCCGTCGTGCGGTCGAACCGCGACTACTACGACGAGTTCGCCGGCTGGTACGAGCGCGAGCGCGGACGTGGCTACCACGACATGCTCGACGAGCTCGAGGCCGAGGTCGTGCTCCGCCACGGCCGCGGCGGCCGGGTGCTCGAGGCGGGCTGCGGCACGGGCCTGGTGCTCGAGCGGCTCCGCGCCGGCGCGCCGACGGCCGTGGGCATCGACCTGTCGCGCGGCATGCTCGGCCAGGCGCGGCGGCGCGGCCTGCCGGTCATGCAGGCCGACCTGCTCCACCTCCCCTTCCCCGACGGCGCGTTCGACCTGGTCTGCTCGTTCAAGGTGCTGGCTCACGTGGAGCGGATCGAGGAGGCCCTGGCCGAGCTGGCGCGCGTCACGCGACCCGGCGGCCACCTCGTCCTCGAGTTCTACAACCGCCTGTCGCTGCGCTACCTCGTCAAGCGCCTCAAGGCCCCGAGCCGGATCTCGGACCGCGAGACCGACGACGCGGTCTTCACGCGCTACGACCGCCTCGACGACGTGCAGCGCTACCTGCCGGCGGGGCTCGAGGTCGTGGGCATCCGCGGCGTGCGCGTGGTGACGCCCGTCTCGCACGTCTTCCGCGTCGCGCCCGTGGGTCGCGCCTTCCGCGCGCTCGAGCGGGCCGCGTGCGACGCGCCGCTCCTCCGCCGGCTCGGCGGCTTCCTCGTGCTCGTCGTGCGCAAGCCGGCGTCGGTCGCAAGGTGACGGCAGGCCGTCTCGGCGCGACGGCGGGGGCGAGTGCACATCTCGAAACCCGCCGGCTGTGGGGCTCGGGGCGGCAGCCCCGAGGTGAGCGGAGGGCGGGCTCTGCCCGCCCGGAGCGGATCATTGGGTTTCGAGATGTGGTCTAGCGACCAGCTCGCCCGGCGCCGCGCGGCGCTCGCCACCGCGCTGGCCTTCGGGCTCCCGCTCGTGCTCTACGCCCTCACGGCGACGCGCACCGTGCAGGGCGGCGACACGGCGGAGTTCGTGATGGTGGCCGCCACCGGCGGCGTGCCCCACCCGCCCGGCTACCCGCTCCACGGCATGCTCGCGCGGCTGTTCGCCGCCGTGCCCTCCGGCAGCGCGCCGTTCCGGGTGGCGCTCCTCTCCGCCGTGTGCGCCGCGGCGGCCGTGGCCCTGCTGCAGCGGGCCCTCTGGCGATTGACGGGCAGCCTCGGCGCCAGCCTGGGCGCGGCCCTCGCCTTCGCCGTGGCCCCGATCCAGTGGCAGCTCGCCGGCGTGCCCGAGGTCTTCTCGCTCGCGGCCCTGTGCGCGGCCCTGACGCTGCTGTGCGCGTCGCGGCTCGCGGACGCGGGGCCGGAGCGCGCTGGCCGCGAGGGCATGCTCCTCGGGCTCAGCGCGGGCCTGGGGCTCGCC
>JACRCY010000447.1 GCA_016218785.1 Deltaproteobacteria bacterium | reverse complement strand
GCGGGCGCGGCGGGCGCCGTGGGCGCGGCCAGGGCCGGGCCGACCTCGATGACACGGCGGCTCGTGTCGCGGCTCGCCTGCGGGATGTACGTGAGGGTGCTGCCCGCCGGCGCGTTGCGCAGCTCCTCGGGGATCGTCGGCGCCGCGGGTGCCGCCGGCGCAGCCCGGTTCTCGCCGGGGGGGGCCACCACCGGTCGCCCGGCCGACTCGCGGCGGGCCGCGCCCCCCGGGGCCGACGGGACGACCACGCGCTCCGCGGTGGTGCCGGTGTGCCCCTCGGCGCGCTCGCTGATCGGTACCGCCGGCAGCTCCTTGGGGCGCAGGCCCGGCAGCGGCGGCCACGGCACCGCCGCGCGCCCCGGGCTCGGCGTGCGCGCGCGATGCTCGGCAGCGCCGTCGCGCAGCGCCTCCAGCATGCGCAGCACCGTGACGAACCGGTCGTCGCGCTGCTTGGCGAGGGCTTGGAGGACCACGCTCTCGAGGTACGGGGGTACGTCGGCCCGCAGCACCCGCGGCCGGCGCGGCGCCTCCTCGATGTGTCGCGTGAGGAGCTGGAAGGTCGGGCCCCCCGCAAAGGGCGGCTCGCCGGTGATCATCTCGTAGCCGATGACGCCTAAGGAGTAGATGTCGGCGCGCCGGTCCACCGGATCGCCGCGCGCCTGCTCGGGCGACATGTAGCGCGGGTCGCCGAAGGTCATGCCGAGCTGGGTCTGGGCCGCCTCGGCGTCGGGGCGGATGAGCTTCGCCAGGCCGAAGTCGAGGAGCTTCACGAAGTCGTCGCGGCCGTGCTTGCGGGACAGGAAGATGTTGCGCGGCCGGAGGTCGCGGTGCACGTACCCCATGCCGTGCGCTTCGATGAGCGCCTCGCCCACCTGGACCAGGACGTCGACGATGCGATCGTAGGCCAGCCGCCCCTCGCGGCCGAGCACCGCGGCGAGCGTCTCGCCCTCGAGGAGCTCCATGGCGAAGTACAGGCGCCCGTCCTCCGCGCGGCCGAAGTCGAGGACCTCCAGGATGTGCTGGTTGTCGATGGCGGCGACGGTGGTGGCCTCGCGGCGGAAGCGCTCGATGGCGTTGTCGTCGGAGCAGAGCTGGTGGTGGAGGATCTTCACCGCCGCCTTGCGGCGGAGCGTGGTGTGCTCGGCGCGGTAGACCGTGCCCGCGCTCCCCTGGCCGACGCGGGCGAGGAGTAGGTAGCGATCGGCGAGCACCTTGCCCAGGAGCGGGTCGTCGGCCGAGCGCGCCTGCGGCTCGCCGCACAGGGGGCAGAAGAGCGCCTCGTCGGGGAACTCTCCCCCGCAGCGCGTGCAGCGCTTGGTCGCGGCGCTCATGGCGTCAGGCAACCCCGGATGGTGCCACGGATGCCGCTCACCGTCACCTCCGCGTCCTGGCAGGTGAGCGCGCCGCTGCAGTCGGTCGTCTCGGCGCAGGCAGCGAAGCAGAGCTTGCCCCCGCTCCCCGTCTGGCACAGTCCGCTGCGGCACTCGGCGTGCGTGGCGCAGGGCGCCGACCCGGCCTGCGTGCCCGTCGCGGGCGCGCAGCAGCGCGCGAGCGTGCCGTCCTGCACGAAGACCACGCACAGGTCGGCGCCGCAGTCGGCGTCACGCTCGCAGGCCGGCGCGCCCACCGGCGGGCCGCACAGCCCTGAGGCGCAGACGGCGGCGGCCGGGCAGTAGTCGTCGGTCCAGGCGAGCGCCGAGTCGGGCTGCGGGACACACACCTGGGTTTGACCGGCGGGCCCGCACCGTCTTTGGCCGCTCTCGCACAGGGCTGCGGCCGCGTCCGGGTCGTAGTTGGGGTTGGGCTCGGTGCAGGCCGGCGCGAGCGCGAGCAGCAGGAGCGCGAGGAGCGGAGCGGGGCGCATCAGAACTCGAGCCTCGCGGACACGGCCCCGCCGCGCGGCGTCGGGGTCGGCGTGACCTCGACGCGCGTGCCGCGCCAGCGGTAGTGCAGGTAGAAGGACGTGCCCGAGGTCGCCGCCGCGAGCAAGCCGAAGGTGAGCAGGGTGGCGCCGCCCCCCGTGGTGGCGTAGACGCGGGGGCAGGTCTTCCGCGGCTCGGGCAGGTCGCAGGTCGGGTCGCCGCCGAAGGCCGCCAGCGGCGCGCCCGTGGCGATGCCCACCACGGCCACCCCCGCCGCGACGAAGCCGATGACCTTCCAGTTCCAGCCGCGCGCCCGGCTGCCAAGCGTGGGCTTGGGTGGCGGGGGCGGCACGGGCGGCGTCGGGCTGACCCAGGGCGCGGTGCTGGGCGCGGTCGCGGGCGTCGGCGGCGTCCCCGGGAGCGTGGCCGGCGGCCGCACTGGCGGCGGCGGCGCGGTCGCGAGCTTCAGCTCCACCTCGGCGCCGATGCGGGCGATGGTCTGCTCGGCCTCGCTGAGGGTGCAGATCTCGCAGTGGCGCTCGGCCCGGCCGACCTCGCGGCCCAGCTCGTCGAACACCCGCACGGTCACCGCGTAGGCCTTGCCCACCACGCGCACGTCTATGGCGAGCAGGCGCGTCGCCATGAGCAGCGACGCCAGCCGCTGCAGGCAGCCGGCCGCGTTGCAGGCGAGCAGGTCGGGCTGCGACTGCGCCAGACGGACCTCCGCGAGCGGCACCACGGTGAGGCCGCGGCCGCGCTCGAGCGACTGGGCCAGCGCGACCTGGAAGCGCTCGACCACCTCCAACGTCGCCGGCGGGGTCACGCGTGGCGTGAGCTGCGCCACGCGCGTCTCGGCCCGCGCGCTGCCCGCCGCGCCGACGAGCAACAGCGTCGCAAGCCCCCGCACGACACGAAGGCGCCGCATGCGGGCGGATTGTACCACGGGGCCGGGCCGGCGGCCCCGTGGCCGTCGGGGCGTCGCCGGTCGGCGGAGCCCCCTCGCCTAGTCCTCGCGCGCGCCCTGCTTGAGCAGCTCGCGCAGCTCCTCGACGTACTCGTCCTCGGCGAGGACGCCGCGGCGGATGAGCGCGTTGAGCAGGGCGCGCACGCGCAGCTCCGCGGGCGCCACGTCCTCGAGGCGGTGCGCCGGCTCGGTGCGCGGAGCGGGCGCGCCCGCCGGGCCCACGTCCGCGGCGGGACGGCCGCGCCGTTCCGGGGGCGACGCGTCCTGGCGCTGCATTACCCTGGTGACCACGGCGCGGTAGTGACGCTGCACCGCGGCGGCGAGGTCGGTGGCCAGCGCCAGGGCCGGCTCGACGCGGCAGCCGGTGGTGAACTCGATCTCGTCGATGGCCGCCTGGTCGAGCGGGTCGGCCATCACCACGCGCATGAGGCTGCGGCCGCCCCGGCGCTCGAGCGCCACCGGCAGCAGCGCGTGCTGCTCGGCGAAGGCGAAGGGGAGCGCGCGCACGGCGTCGGGCTCGACGATGACGCGGTCGAGATCCACGTCGGGCAGCTTGAGCCGGTCCCGCAGCAGGTCGAGGAGCTCGCCGGGCTCGACCAGCCGCTCCTCGAGCAGCGCCGTGACCAGCGCCACCCCCAGCCGCCGTGCGGTCCGCGCCGCGCTCTCGACGCCCGCCTGGTCGAGGAGCCCCTCGGCCACGAGCAGATCCCCCAGGCTGCGGTGGGCGGGCATGCCAGGGTCCGGCGGGGCGCTAGCGACGCGCGGTCTCGGCGCGCTGCACGAACTCGCTGATGCGGCGCTCGACCTCGGGGTCCACGTCCACGAACTTGATGCCCATGCCGAGCTCGTCGGAGGCGGCCGCGTTCACGATCTCGCCGCGCACCTTCACGGGCAGCGTGTCGCCGGGCAGCGTGAACTGCAAGTTCACGATGGTCCCTTTCGGGTGCGGGATGGTGTTCTCGAGGAAGATCCCCCCCACGCTAAGGTTGGCGCTCCGCTGGAAATACAGCTCGCGCTCGGTCGACTCCTCGACCCACATCTCGACGGGGATGCGCGGCGACTCGCGGCGCTCCTGCGCGTTCCCCGGAGGGCTTCCACCTGACCGCTCGTCGCTCGTGCTCATGGGTCCCTCAGCTTGCCTCCCCGACTGCCACCGGCAACGGTCCTCGCGCGGCCGGCCGACACGGCCATCCTTCAGCGCGCGTTACAGGATTCGAACCTGTGGCCTTTGGTTCCGGAGACCAACGCTCTATCCACCTGAGCTAAACGCGCATACCCCGGTCGACCGGCTGGCGGGGAGCCGGCCAGGGCAGGTGTATAACGGACAAGCCCGGACAATGCAAGTCAATTGTAGGGGCCGCGGGGGCCCGTTCCAACGGACTTTATGGGGAGTATCATGGGAATAGGCACTCAGTGCCGTCACGACCCGTGCGCCGGCTCCTGTGTCTGATCGTCATCGTGTCCGGGGTCCCGGCCCGGGCCACCAGTCCGGCCGACCGCGCCCGCGCGGTGGTCCAGGTGGTGGCCCTCGGCGCGCCCGAGTTCTCGGCCAAGGGGGGCACGGCGCCGCTGGTCACGCTCCCCGTGCGCGCCGGCTACCGGTCGCTGTTCCTCGAGGCGGGCGTCACCGCGTGCGTCACCAACCTGGCCGCCCCCGGGGAGGCGGTTGGCTGGCGCTCGGGGGCCGGCTTCGCGGTGCGGGTGGGCGGGCGCAAGCGATTCGTGGAGGCCGGCGCGGCCTACGCGGATCTCCCCGCCGGCGGCGGGCGCCTGCGGGCGGGGGAGTTCCTCGTGGGGTTGGTGTGGTGAGTGGCGCTCGGCGCCCCGGCGCTCAGGCCTGCGGCTGGGAGTGCTCGAGGCCGTACTGGTAGCCGCGGTCGAAGGCCTTGAGGTTCAGGTCCTCGGTGCCCCCGGGCACCGACGCCTTCACCGCCTGGCGCATCGCGTCCACGTTGATGAGCTTGGTCACCGCGGCGAAGAAGCCGACCACCACGATGTTGAGCACCATCTTGCGCCCCAGCTCCTCGGCGATGCGCGTCGCGGGGACGCCGTAGACCTTGGTCGTCTGGGGCAGGCCCGTGGGCTTGACCAGGTCCTGCTCGACGATCAGCACGCCGTCGGGCTTCAGCTCGGGCACGAACCGCGCGTAGGCGTCCTGCGACAGGCTCACCATGATGTCGGGGCGCGTGACGTAGGGGTAGAGGATCTTGGCGTCGGACACGATCACCTGCGCGGAGCAGGCGCTGCCGCGCGCCTCGGGCCCGAAGGCCTGGGTCAGGGTGGCGTCCTTCTGGTCGAAGAGGGCCGCCGCCTTGCCGATGATCATGCCGGCCAGGATCACGCCCTGACCGCCGAAGCCACCGATCTTGATCTCGGTCGTCGCCATGGCCGTCTCCTATGAGTCCTCGCCGTCGCCGCCGCCGACGCGCGGGGTGTTGCCGACGGGGTAGGGGGTGAACTTGGGCCCGAGCGCCGCCCCGTGGCGCTCGTTGTAGCACTCGATCCAGCTCGGCCGCTCGCGGTCGACGAACTTGCCGATG
>JACRCY010000452.1 GCA_016218785.1 Deltaproteobacteria bacterium | reverse complement strand
GGGCAAGCTCATCCCGCTGCGCCGCGTGGCCGGGCGGCCCGAGGAGCTGTCCGACGAGGCGCTCGTCGCGGGCTGCGCGGCGGGGGAGCGGGCCGCGCTCGCGGCCCCGGGCACGCCGCTCGCCGAGGACGCCACCTTCTGGCAGGGCGTGGCCCTCCGTCGCGACGGCCGCCGCGCGCCCGCCAGCCGCGTGCTGGCGGCGTTCATCGATCGCTACCCACGGTCGCCGCGGGCGGGGGAGGCATCGGCCATCCTGGGGTGGTTGCTGCTCGACGACGGCGACCTCGCGGGCGCCGAGCGCCGCCTGACCGCGGCGGCCCGGGACCCGGTCCCGAAGGTCCGCGACAGCGCCCGGGCCGGGCTGGCCGAGCTCGCGAGGAGGCGTCGATGAGGCGATTCGGGCTCACCGTCCTGCGCGGAGACCGGTGAGCCGCGGTACGAAGTGGCCGGCGCCAGCGTTGGCCTCGACCTCGTCGACGACATGAAGAAACTGCTCCCAAGGCAGGCGGGCTACGTACCTACTGGGTGGAGGAGCTTGGTGGGGCGCTGCGCGATTCCGCGAGCCCGAGGAGCCGCTGGACATCACCGCGCCGTGAGGGCGCGTGACGGACTTGGTCGCCTGAGGAGGCAAGCATGAGGCGTGCGAGCTTGGTGGGTGGATGGGTGGTGCTGATGGTCGTGATGCTCGGCGGCTGCGGGGGTCACAGGTCGGCGGGGTGCGGCGCGCTCGGGGAGGTGTGCTGCACCGCTGACACCTGCAACGCGGGCTCCTGCATCGGCGGGACCTGCCGCGACTGCGGCGGCCTGGGCCTGGCCTGTTGCGACGGGCGCCTGTGCGGGTCCGGCAGCGCCTGCACCGGCGGCGGCGCCGGCGTGTGCGCTGCCTGCGGCAGCGCGGGGCAGGTGTGCTGCGACCTGACGGGCTGCGAGGGCGGCGGCTGCTGCGTGAGCAACGTGTGCACCGGCAGCGGCAGCACCTGTCCGACGCTCGGCGGCACGTGCGTCCAGGGCAGCTGCGGCACGTGCGGCGGGCTCGGCCAGCTCTGCTGCACGGGAGACCAATGCACCGCCGGCGGCACGAGCTGCTCGGGCGGGCAGTGCGTGGCGTGCGGTGGGGCGGGCGAGCCGTGCTGCCCCAACCGCGCCTGCGAGGGCGGTTTCGCCTGCGGGCCGGGGGACCTCTGCCAGGTCTGCGGCGGCGCCGGCCAGATCTGCTGCGCGGGCGACCTGTGCGGTGGCACCGCCGGTCTCGTGTGTGACCACGGCCTGTGCGCCGTGTGCGGCGACCTCGGGCAGAGCTGCTGCGCCGGCGACGCCTGCGGCGCCGGGTGCTGCGACCCCGGCCCGCACCAGTGCATCGCCGAGGCCAGCACCTGCGAGGGCGGGGGCACCTGCACCGACGGCGCCTGCGTCTCCTGCGGCCACGCCGGCGAGGCCTGCTGCCCCGGGAGCGTGTGCCAGGGCGGCGGCTGCTGCGAGGGCACGACGTGTCTCGCGTCGGGCCAGAACAGCGGGACATCGTCGGGCCAGGCGTGCATCGGGGGCTCGGTCGTGGCCTGCGGCGCCGATGGGCAGCCGTGCTGCGAGACCTCCACCTGCGCCACCGCCACCAGCTGTTGTGTGGGCGGCTCGTGCGTGGCGGACAGCGCGGCCTGCGGCCGACTCGGCACCTGCGCGGCCGGCAGCTGCAGCGCGGGCGGGAACCCTTGCGGCGGCGCGGGCCAGGACTGCTGCCCCGGCGGCGGCGGGGGCGGCCTCGCGGAGTTCTGTACCGCCTCGGGCCTGTCGTGCAACTCGGACACCGGCCAGTGCGAGGCGTGCGGCGGCACGGACCAGCCGTGCTGCGAGGGCAACGTCTGCGTCGCGGGCGGGTGCTGTGATCAGAGCGCGAACAACTACCCCACCTGCGTCGCCGTCGGCGGTGAGTGCGGGGGAGGCCAGGAGGGGCTCTGCGCGGCCGGCGGCTGCCAGGGCGGCGCCTGCGGCAAGCTCGGCCAGGACTGCTGCGACAACGGCGTGGAGTGCACGGCGCCGTACACGCGCTGCAACGGCGGGTCCAACCTCTGCGAGGCCTGTGGCGGCGACGGTGAGCGCTGCTGCGACGTGGGGAACGGCGGCTACTGCGGCGAGCCCTACGTCTGCGCGGGCGCCGGCGGCGGCAGCCGCCGCTGCGCCCCGTGCGGGGCGGCGAACCAGCCGTGTTGCCCGGGCGGCGTCTGCTCCGGGTCCCTCAATTGCAGCAACGGCACCACCTGCCAGTAGCCCTGGCTTCAGCTCAGGGGACCACGCGGAACGGCCGGCGGCGGCCCGGCCCGGCCCGGAACACGCGGAAGTGCGCGTCGAGCGCGAGCGCCTCGTCGATGCCGTGGCGCTCCATCAGCGCGAAGCTGGTCGCGTCGATGAGGCTGAAGTCCTGGTCGGGCCACGCGGCCACGATCGCACGCGCGCGGCGCAGGTCGTCGGACGAGACGCCCAGCACGCGCGCCACGCTCGTCCGCATGGCGTCCCAGAAGCGAAGCGCGGCGCCACGTCCCATCCGCGCGCGGATGAGGGACCACGTCTCTACGAACACGTAGTCCGAGGTGCAGGCCTCTCCCGCCTCGGCACGCCGCTCGAACACGGTCCGTGCGCGCTCGTGGTTGCGGTCGTCGGCGTCGGCGAGCGCGTAGAAGGCGCTCGTGTCAACGAACAGCGCCGGCACGGAGGGCCTCGTCGAGCGCCTCGTCGTGCCTCTCCGACACGTCGGCGCGACCGCCGTGGCCCAGGGCCACGAAGGCCAGCACGGCTTCCTTGCCGACGGCCGGCAGGCCGCCTCGCGCCTCGACGTGGTCGGCCACCAGCCGCCGGACCAGCTCCGTCAACGAGATGCCGCGTTCGCGGGCTTCGCGCCGCAACGCCCGATGGTGACCCGGCGGCAGGTACACCTGCGTCCTCGTCATGTCATGATGTTATGCTGGCACCAGGGTGATGTCAATGAGGTGCCATGCGCCATCGGCGGCCGGCGCGCCGGCGGCCGAGCGCCTACTTCTCCGGCGCGGGCGCCGGCGGCGGCTTGATCTCGGCCGCGCGGATGGCGGGGCCGAGGCGCGGCAGGTTGCGCAGGAACTCACCGACGGAGATCCCCGACAACGACTCGACCAGCGCCGGGACCTGCGCCACCATCGCCGCCACGTCGGCGGTCACCTTGTTCACGCCCGCCGGGCCGTGGCCGTCGCCGCCAGCGGAGATGACGGTGATCTTGTCGACGCGGCTGAGCGGCTCGGAGATGGCGCGCACGACCTCGGGGAGGCCGGTGAGCAGCTTGTCGAGCACGGCGGCCTGGTTGTAGCCGCTGTAGGCCTTGGCCTTGACGTCCATGGCCGCGGCCTCGGCCTCGCCCTTCATCTTGATGACCTGGGCCTCGGCCTCGCCCTGGCGCCGGTGCGCCTCGGCGTTGCCGGCCGCCTCGATGCTCAGGCGCGCCTTCTCGGCCTCGGCCAGCGTCTGGATGCGCTGGGCGTTGATCTGGGCCGGCTTCAGCTCGGTCGCGATGAGCTCCTTCTCGCGGCGCGCGATCTCGGCCTCCTGCACGCTGACCATGGCCAGGCGCTCGACCTGGTCGACCTTCACCTTCTCCTGCACCACCTGCTGCTGCATGGTGTTGGTCTGGATCTCGTAGGCCTTGTCGGCCTGGGCGCGCTGGCGCTGCACCGTCTCGGTGTACTGCGCCTTCTTGATCTCGAGGTCGCGCTGCGCCTCGGCCTGCTTGGCCACCGACGCGGTCTCGGCGATGACGCGCTCCTGGTCGGCCAGCGCCTTGGCGACGGCCGCCTCGCGAAAGGCCTGGGCGCGC
>JACRCY010000053.1 GCA_016218785.1 Deltaproteobacteria bacterium | reverse complement strand
GAGGATGTTGGCCATTGCCTCCTCCTTCGGAGTCGATCCCCCCGCGCGTGCAACGCAAGGGAACCGTCTCTCGACGGTGGAGGCAACTTTTCTTTACGATCTCAGCCGCTTAACCTCGGGACAAGAACGCAGGAGTGTCGAGAAACTGGGGGTGAAAGGTAGTGAGAGCCGACACCTTCGCCGGGGCGGCATACTCGGGCTCACTGCAGGCCGTGATCCTGTGGTTTGACGAGGATGTCGTTGCGTGCGAGGAGCCAGGGGTCAAGTGCTACCACACGGCCCACTACCGCGTGGTGGCGCTGAAGGGGGAGAAGAGAAGTTGACGCGCCTGCCGCTCAAGTGACACACGAGCAGGTCGTGGTCGGAGCCCTTGCGAGAGAGCAGGCGCCCGTGGCCCGGGCGGAGGCCGATGGGGCCAACAGAGAAGGAGGAGCCGATGAGGGGACGAAGCATGCGAGGGTGGGTTGCCGCGGCAGCGGTCGCTACGCTGTGGGGCACGGCAGAGGCCCGCAAGAACGCGCCCCCGTCGGGCGCCGCCTCACAGCCGGCCTCGGACCGCACGGTCGCTACGGTCCTCGATCCGGCGGCGCTCGACGCCTCCCTCGCCGCACTGAAGGGCAAGCAGCCGGGGCCCCGGGTCGGGGAGTTGCTCGGGCGGCTGGGGCTCCCGGCTCCGGCCGTGGCCGCCGCCAAGGAGGTCACGGTGAGCACGTCCCAGCGGCATCGCAAGAACCTGGATGCGGACCCGGCGGAGGAGTCGGTGGTCCACGTGCGGGTCGACGGGATACCGGCGCCCGACCACGAGAACGCGACGGTTGCGCGCCACTTCGTGGCCTGGCTCGATCCCGTGGACAACGGCCTACGACTCGTTGGTAACCAGGCGCTCGAGATCGGCTCCTGCGTCGTGGAGGGGCAGCTGACCTTGTCCTTCCAGCGCGTCCACCACGCCACGTTCGACGACACAGTGCTGGAGTGGACCGACGCCCCCGAGTGCGATGGCAACCTCCGGGGCACGAACGGCATGCTCGTCGTGACCCTCGAGCGGGGCCGGCTCGACCGGATCCTGCGATTCGAGGCGGAGTTCGAGGACGACCGCGTGTCCCACGAGACCATCAGCCCTGCGCGACGGGTCAAGTTCACCGGCAAGGTGCCGCGGGAAGCCCAGGTACTCGAGGGCAAGCGGGTGAAGCAGCGCCTCCGCTTCGACCGCGCGCGCTTCGTCTACCGTTGAGCGCCGAGGACGGCCCGGGGGGACCAAGCAGACAGCTTCGGAGGAAGCCGATGATCGAGGACAGAACCAGGGTCCGCTGGGGTCGCGTACTCGCGCGCCGTGGGGGCTGTCATTCTGTCGTTCGATGAGGATGTCATTGCGTGCGAATGCAACCAGTAGCGCGGCCGCGCGGGCCTGCGGCCCACAAGCGAGGCCGACGGCGGCGGGCCATGACGAGCGGCGCGCTTTCTTGAGCTGCGACACGCGGAGGGACCGAGCATGACGAGACACGTGACGCGCGAATCGGTGGTGGTGGTGGCGCTGGCCTGCATCTCCGTGGCTGCTTCGCTCGCGGCCTGCTCGAAGGTGAAGAGCAGGCTCAGCGCCGTGACCGAGTCGCCGCGAATCCGCGGCGTGGTGCGCGACCTGGCGGGCGAACCAGTCGAGGGGGTGACCGTCATCGCGTCGGGACAGGCGTTCCGCGCCACCACTGACAAGGACGGCAAGTACGAGCTGGAGTACACCCCGGGCAGGCTCATGGTGCGGTTCACCAAGGACGGGTTTGCGGCCGAGCCGCTCACTTTCGATCTGGCTGCGCAGCGGCCGGTCGCGGCCGATCCGGCCGTGCTGGTCCCCATCCCGCGCGACGATGACCCGTTCGTCTATGTCGGCGGGCGGCTCGCCGGCCTCACCCGGCGCGAGGTGGAACGAATCCAGGATCCGCCGGTCGTCGGGGCCGCCCCGAACCCGCGGGGCGCCAAGCCGTTCCACGAGCTCCGTCGCGTGGGGCTGGCCACGGTCAAGGACGCCCCCAAGGTGGTGGGAAAGCCCCGCATCCTGCTGCGCTCGCGGCGGGGCCTCATGAGCCCGAGCGCGGTCGACAACGACTGGACCATCACTCGCCTGACTAGGGTGGGCACCGAGAAGCTGACGGCGCCGGCCCTGGGGCCCACCGCTGCCGTGCTGGTCAAGATCAACCTGCACGTGCCGGACAAGGACATGGGTTGGCGCGCGCGGGCGGTGCCGCGCGATGACCCGCAGGTGTTCCTGATCGAGCCCGAGGAGCAGCCGACGAGCGGCTCCTATGCCTTCCACCAGGGGGTGCTACGCGCGGAGCGGCCGCTCGAGTTCTCCTCCGCTTCGCGCGAGCAACTGCGCGTCTTCCTGTTCGAGGTCGAGCTGCCCGGCTACGCGCAGACCCCGGACCGGTTTCCCGATCGCTGGGTGGACGGCTCCGGCCAGGAAATCGAGGCCCATTGCACGGTCACCGCGTCGTCGATCCTGTCGGCCAAGTACATTCCGCGCCTGGTGCGCGACGGGCGCATGGAGACGGGCTGGTGCGAGGATGCGAAGGGGCCGGGGCTCGGCGAATGGGTGAAGCTCGACTGGAGCAAGCCGATCATCGAGCCGGGGCTCTGGCTCACGCCGGGCTGGTTCCGTGGCATGGAGGCCTGGCGCAAGAACAACCGGCTGCGCGAGGCCCGCTTCGAGACCTCGACCGGGGAGAACAAGGTGCAGACGTTCCCGGACGAGGCGAAACCCGTCCAGGTCGCGCTCAAGCCGGGGTTCACGTGGGTCAAGCTCACGATCCTGAGCGTGCACCCGCGTGAGTTCGACAAGAAGAACAAGGACGACGACACCTGCATCTCGGAGATCTCCCCAGTCAGGATCCCGGAGCGGCCGCTGCCGCCGTAGCCGAGTGTCGAAGCGGCTGTGGCCGCGAGGCGCTTGCTTGGTAGCCGGTGACCGCTCAGGAGGTGAGCCATGCGACGACTTGCAGGGATGCTGCGGTTTGGTGCGCTACTCATGCTCGCGCCTCAGGCGAGCGCAGCCGAGGGCTTTGTGCCGTGTTGGGCGGACGGCAAGGCGCTCAGATGCCAGGCGGCCAAGGGGAGTCGCACGCTCTTCGAGGCGGCTGGAACGATCGAGCATGCAACGGCATCGGCCGAGGGGCACGTGCTCTTCGTCGCCAAAGATGAAGTTGGCCTCTGGGTCAGGGGAACGCCGCGACCGAAGATGCTGGGAAAAGTCGGCGACTTCAGGAAGAAGACCATGGGAGAACTCCTCGGAGTCGCCTTCGACAAGCGCGGGCAGGGGCTGCTGTTCAAGGACTACGAAGAGACGTACGACGGCGCCCCCCCTGCGGTGGCCACGCTGCCTCTGCCCCAGGGGCTCACGGCCACACCTCAGGCTGTGGCGAAGCTACCTGAGGCCGTCGCCTCGCCGAGCGGTCGGTTTCGCATCGTCCGCAAGCCCATCCGCCTCGGCGGGGAGACAGTGCAAGCCGTGGGGATCGCGAAAGGCGCAGGCAAGCCGCGCTGGGACATCCTGGACCTGCGCCGGATCTGCAAGGACGACTACGGCGTCGGGGAGAAAACGACCGAACTCCCGTGCGGCCTCGGTTTCCTGCGCTGGCTCCATGGCGACGTCCTGGTTGCAGGGTTCGGAGGTGGTGCTGGCCCCGGGTGGAGCACGGACTACATCTGGCGGCCCGGCACACCACGCGCCGTCAAGGTGAGCTCCCAACTCGGCGGGGAACCGGCCAAGGGCGCGTTCAAGCTCAGCCCGGATGGGCGCAGGCTGTTGACGGAGCAGGGGTACATCGCCGACGACGGGTCGTGGAAGCCGGCTGGCCGGACCGTTGCCTCCACCGGCCTGTGGATCCCGACCGCGGCATTCGGCTCGACGCGCCCCGGCTCCCAACCGCAGAGCGCCCCGGTGACCACGGCGGAGCGAGGGCTCGTCGTGGATCCCGCCCAGGTCGACCTGGGCGACCTCCGGCCCGGTGACCTCCGGGACGTCACGTTCAAGATCAGGAACGCGAGCCCTGCGGAGGTCAAGAACCTGCGGTGCGCAGGCGCGGGCTTCACGTTCGACCCCGATGAGCTTCTTCTCGAGCCCGGCGTGGAGCGCGAGGTGACAGGCTACTATCCCGTGCCCAAAGACGCGGTCGCCGGCGAGTGGCTGAGGGCCGAGATCACCTGCGGCGCCGCCAAGCTGACCGTCAAGGGGATCTTCAGGCGCTGACGCCAGCCTATCGGGCGGCGGGCCGGACCTGCGCGGCGGGCCGCCGGCGGGTCGGAGTGAGGCCGCACCATTCGCCGCCACCCCGGCCGGCGGATCTGCTACAACTGCCGCCTGGCGCCCGGCGTGGCCCGCGCCGCGCGACCCTCCCCCGAGGCCCTCATGGAATCACGACCCGGCCGGAATCAGCCGTGCCCGTGCGGCAGCGGGAAGAAGTACAAGCGCTGCTGCCTGGCCGCCGACGACGAGGCGCGGCGTGCCCGCGCGGCCGCGCAGCCCGCACCGCCGGAGGCGCAGGCGCGGCTCTCCGAGCGCGAGCTGCTCACGGCGTTCGCCGAGGCCGCGCGCGTCGTCGCCTCCCGCGACACGGCCGCGTTGCAGGCGCGGCTGGAGCGCCTGGGCCGCCTCTTCGAGCCGGGCGCCGCGCTGGGCGACATTCGCTTCGACGCGAAGGGGTTCGCCGAGGTGGCCCAGAAGGAGAGCCTGGCGCTGCAGCGCCGGCCGCCCGCCTCCACCGACGAGGCCAGGAGCAGCTTGTTCCGCGCCGCGATCCCCCGGCTCGTGTCGCAGGACCTCGTGGACCGGTTGACGGGCGCGCTCATGGAGGTCGCGAGCGCGCGGGCCACCTCGCCCGCCGATCGCGCGGCCGTCTGCATCGCCCTGGCAGTGACCGAGGCCCTGCCGCCCACGGTGAAGGGCCAGGCGGAAGCCTCGCCGGTGCTGGAGGTGCTCTTCTGGACGCAGTTCAAGGAGTGGCTCGCGCTGCGGGAGGATCTGCGCCACCGGATGGACCACCTGGTGGCCGACGTGCGCCAGGGGCGGCTCACCATGTCCGACATGCTGCAGTCCCTCGCCGAAGACCAGGACCGGCTCGCGGCGGAGGTGGCGGCGGCCCCAGAGCTCGCGGATCTGGCGGCGAAGGACGGCGAGCGGGCGCTCAAGCGAACGCTCAAGGCGCTGCGCGGCCGCCGGCCGCCGGCGCTGCTGACGGCCGACGAGTACCTGTGGCTCATGGCCGCGCTGGACCCCGTGGCGCGCTCCTTCAGCCCGGTCGAGGCGCCGGACGAGGCCCAGAAACGCGAGCTGCTCGAGTCCCTGGTGCGCTGCGTTCGCGAAGCGCTGGATGAGCCGCTCACCGCCGGCGTGATGCAACGTCTGGTGCGTGCGGCGAACGAGGGCGGCCCGGACGCCCGGCCGCCCGCCCACGTGGCCGATCTCGGCATGGCCTGGTCGCTGGAGCCGGAAATCGTGGCGCTGGGCGTGATCATGAGCCGCTCCCCCACGCTCGTCGTCCGCGCTCCTGCTGAGCAGCCACTGCTCGACCGGGTGCTGGTGCCCGCCCCCCGACCGGAGGGTTTCCGGGCATACGCCAGTTGGCTCGACGCGCAGGGCGAAACGGCCGCCGCGGCCCGGGTGCGCAAGCTGCTCGAGGGGCTAGCATCGAAGGACGACGCGCCGGGCGCGGGGTGACCAGGGTGCTGTGCGCGGCTCCGGCGGCATTGCACACCGGAACCGCAGCCGCCGGGGTGAGACGCGGCGTCGCCCTTGCCTGCCCGGGCGCGCTCGGCGACAATGGGCGGCGATGCATCCCTGCCCGCGCTGCGGCCGCACGAACCCGGTCGGCACGGCGTTCTGCGCCGGATGCGGCCAGCCCCTGGCCTCCGCGCCCGGAGCCGCGGCGCGACCGGACGCCCGGACCTCGCCGCCCAGGCCCGGAGCCCGCGGGGTCGAGGGCAGCGCGGCGCGGGCGCCCGTCCCCATCGCGCCTTCCGGCCCGTCGCGCGGGCTGGTGCTCGCGCTCGGCATCATCGGCTTCGTCGCCCTGGCCGCGGGCACGGGCTTCAAGATCGTCATCAAGCCGGGCCGGGTGCTGCCGCCGGTCGACCTCAAGCTGCGGGCCGCACAGCCCACGACCAAGGCCGAGCCCGACGAGGGGGACGACGACGGGGACAAGCCGCGCGGCACCAAGGCCCCCACCGGCGCCAGGGCCCCCACCGGCGCCAAGGCCCCTACCGGCGCCAGGGCCCCCACCGGCGTCAAGGCGCCGACCGGCGCCAAGGCCCCCACCGGCCTCAAGGCGCCCACGGGCCCGACCAAGGCGACGCCGCCGAAGCCGCCGGAGAAGAAGGAGCCCGAGCTCGGGCCGCCGCCGAGCCAGGCGGAGATCCGCGGCTGCATCGACAAGCGGAAGGGTCGCATCAAGGCGTGCGCCAACCGCGCGGCCGAGAACATGGAGTTCGTGGGCGGCGGCACGGCCAAGGCCACCATGAACCCCGACGGCAAGTTCACCAGGATCTACGTGCCGGGCGGCGGCACGTTCGCCTCGTGCACCGCGGGCGTGATCCGCGGCCTCACCTGCCGCAAGTACAAGGGCGACCCGATCCCGATCACCTACCCGGTGCGGTAGCCCGCCACGTGCAGCAGCCAGGGTGAGCAGTGCCTCCCCATCTGATACAATCACCGTGTGGGTTCTCCAATCGAGAGCAGGGTGACCGGGTCGCTGGCAGCGCTCGCGGCGCGTCGTGGTGGTCTGCGCCTGTTCGTGGTCTTCGGCTCCCAGGCCCGGGGCGACGCTCACGAGCGCTCCGATTGGGACCTGGGGTACCTCGGTGAGCCGGGGTTCGACGCCGACCGACTCCTCGCCGACGTGGTGTTGACCCTGGGCACCGACCGTGTCGACCTGGTGGACCTCGCCCGCGCCTCCGCGCTGCTGCGCTACCGCGCTGCGCGAGACGGCGTGGTCGTCCACGAAGCGGTCGGCGAGTTCGACCGATTCCGCGTCGAGGCCGTCAGCTTCTACTGCGAGGTGCAGCCGGTCATCGGGGAGGCCTACCGGCGCGTCCTCCAGGCGTTGCCCCGAAGGGCCGGGGCCGGACAATGACCGCGCTCGACCTCGAGGTGGTGGCGGAGAAGGTCGCCGTGGTCGAACGGCACCTCGCGCGCGTGGCGGCGCGCCTGCCGGCCGAGCCTGGCGCTCTCACTCCGATGAGCGATGCGTCGGATGCGGTGATCCTGCATCTGTGGCAGGCGGTGCAGATCGTCATCGACCTCGCGGTGGCAGCATGTGTGCGTCTCGGCCTCGGCGCCCCCACGAACTACGGCGACGCTTTCCAGCGCCTCGCGGGGGCCGGGATCCTCGAGCGCGCGCTCGCCGAGCGTCTCGTACGCGCCGCCGGGTTCCGCAACGTGGTGGCGCACGCCTACGAGCAGGTCGACATGGAGCGCGTGCACCGCGCCGCCAGCCAGGGCCCGGCGGACCTGCGGGCCTTCCTCGCGGCAGTGCGGGACCTGTCAGGTTAGCCCCCGACCGCGGCCCCACTCCGACGGGAGGCTGCGGCCGGCACGCTACAGCGGCTTCTTCCGCCACTGCAGGACGAGCACGGTGAGGAAGAAGACCAGGATCATCCCCGCCATCACGGCCAGGTCGCGCTCCATCGTGTAGAGCCCGTCCTTGATGATCGGCACGAGCTCGCGGTCGAGGAGCGCGGCGGGCACACTGGGCCCGGCGTTGTTCGGGTCCCAGGCCCGCATGCACTCGGGTACCTTCCGCATCACCACCTCTTCGGGGGTGCAGGCGATCTCGCGCCGGAAGAGGTCATAGGACCAGTTCACGCCGACGACGTAGCCGGCGATGCGCGTGAAGGTCCCGGTCTTGGGCAGGTCGAGCGCGTTGGCGAAGAGGATCTGCGGGAGGAGCGCCAGCGGCACCAGGCTCATGGCCTTGTCGCTGTTGTCGGCGAGCGACGAGATGACCAGGCCCAGGCCGATGCCGCCGACGGCCGGGAGGTAGAGATTCACGAGCGCGAGCCAGTAGCTGCCGGGGATGCCGCCGAGGATGATGGCCGTCTGCCCCCCCTCCCCGCCCATCTGCCGGGGGGGGCCGAGCCAGTCGACGATCAGGAGCAGGACGGCCACCTGGATGAGCGACAGGAACTGCAGGACGACGAACTTCGACAGGACGTAGGGGAAGACGCCGACCCCGACCATGCGCTCGCGGGCCGTGACCGGGGCCTCCTTCACGATCTCCCGGGCCGCGTTGACGCAGCCGAACCAGAAGGCCGCCAGCGAGAGCATGAGGAACATGATGGAGGTGGGCTTGCGCGCCACCTGCCCGCCCCGCGTCGCAAGGCCGATCAGCACACCGAGGATGGGCGCCTGCAGCAGCAGGATCAGGGTGTGCTTGGGATCCTCGGTGAGGATGCGTGCGTAGCGCCGCGACAAGGTGAAGAGCTGGCGCACCGGACCCGGGCCGGAGCGCGGGCGCGCGCGGCGCACGGGCGGGGCCGCCGTCACCTGCGGCACCGCGGTCTCGGGCCGGCGCACGGCCTTGCGCCGGCGGAACTCGTCGCGCCAGTGCTCGGGCGAGTGCTCCTCGAGGATGTGGTAGGCGTCGGCGAGCTTGCGCACGCCGAAGTAGCCGAGCGCCTCCTGCGGCTGGCCGAAGTACGCCAGGCGGCCGCCGTGGAGGAGCGCGATCTTGTCGCAGAGATCGATATGGTCGAGGACGTGGGTGGCGCAGCAGACGGTCTTGCCCCGGAGCGCCAGCTCGCGGAACAGGACCATCATCTTCTCCTCGAGGTTGGGGTCGAGGCCCGCGGTCGGCTCGTCGAGGTAGAGGAGGTTCGGCTCGGTGAGCAGCTCGACGCCCATGCTCAGGCGCTTGCGCTGGCCGCCCGAGAGGCGCCAGGCCGGCAGGTGGCGGTGGTTCTGCAGCTCGAGCGACGCGAGCACGTCGAGCACCCGCTTGTCGCGGAACTGCCTCCCGAGCTCCCGGGGTAGCCGGAGGTCCGCCGCGTAGCGGAGGGTGTCCTCGACCGTCAGCTGAGTGTGGATGATGTCGTCCTGGGGCACGTAGCCGACCAGGTTCTTCAGCTCGGCGTAGTTCTCGTAGTAGTCGAGCCCGTTGACGATGATGCGGCCGCCGGTGGCGCGCATGCTGCCGCACAGCGACTTCAGCAGCATCGACTTGCCGGCGCCCGAGGGACCGAGGAAGCCGACGAACTCGCCGGGCTGCACCGCGAGGGAGATGGAGTCGAGGATCAGGTTCGGCCCGATGTGGTGCTCGACGTCCACCACGTCGATCCACGACCGCCCGCGCGTGTCGAACAGGCGGAGCGTGGTGCCCGTGTAACGCAGGAAGAAGGGGCCGAGCACCAGGTCGGTGCCCGGCGGCAGGACGCCGTCGGTGACGCGGGCGCCGCCGACGAAGGTGCCGTTGGTCGAGCCGAGATCCCGCACCCGCACGGTCCCGCCCGGATCGCGCGTCACCTCCGCGTGGTGCGCCGAGACGTGCATCGAGTCGAGCCGCACGTCGCAGTCCTCGGCGCGACCGAGGCGCAGGGCCCGTGGCCCCAAGGGGAACTCGCCCAGAACCTGCGCCTCGCCCACCGACGGCATGTCGGTGACCGCCTGCATGCCCACGGTGAGCCCCTGGCGCAGGGCCTCCGCCATCGACGGCTTGTCACTGGCGGGGCCGAGCGAGAACCGCAGCTCGGGGCCGGTGGGCCCCAGGCGGACGACGTCGCCGGGGTTGAGCTTCGCGCGCCCCACCCGGCGCCCGTTCACGTAGACGCCGTTCTTGCTCTCGGTGTCGAAGACGATGAGCTCGTCGTTCTGGCTCACCAGCTTCGCGTGGTTCGCCGAGATCGCGGTGTCGTTCGGCGGGAAGACGACGTCGGCCGTGGGCGACCGGCCGAGCCGGATCACCGGCCCGTTCAAGTAGAGGGTCGGCTGGCTCTGGTCGACGAACTCGACGGTGATGGGCGCGTCGGGTGCGCTCGGGCTGGCCACGGGTGGCACGGCCGTCAGGATACCGGAGAGCGCGAGGAAGGTCTAGCTGGCGGCGGGCGCCGACAGCGCCAGGAGGGAGTGCGGCCGCCGCGACCCGGCGGCCGGGCGAGCCGGTCTACGACCAGCTACTTCACCTTCGCCGGGACCTCGATCTTGATGTCGCCCAGTTGCTTCTGCAGCGACGAGACTGCCATGGCCGCGCCGACCTGCTGCAGGACTCCGCCGATGATGCTCCCACCGAGGAACAGCGCGATGATGAGCCCCTTCTTGGCGTGCTGGAACTTCGCGAACGCGTAGTAGAGGATGTAGAAGGGAACGCACAGGCAGAGGAAGCCCTGGCCCACGCTCGTCTTGAAGGCATGGATGAGGATGATGATCGCGCCCACGAAGCCGATCAACGCGAACAGATAGCCGATGTACACGAGTGCCATTGTGAGTCTCCTCCGGTCTGGTCCAGTTCAACCGCCAAGGGACGGCCAACCATTGGCCAGCCCCGAAAGCACGAGCCTGCCGACGCCGAACACGAGGAACGCGGCGACTCCGGTCATGTAGATCCGGCGCACGCGCGGCGCCCGGACGTCGAGCCACCCGGCCACGCCGGCGCGGATGCGCGCCGGGCAGAGGCTCACGGCGAGGATCGCGCACAGGAGCAGGAAGACCACCAGCCCGAACGGGTGGTACGCGACCGCGTCGCCGAAGCGCAGGTGGGTGATGCTGGCGAGGCTCCGGCTGAGCCCGCAGCCGGGGCAGGGCAGCGCGAACATCGCCTTGAAGTAGCAGGTCGGGACGAAGCCGGTCCCGTCGCCGGGCAGCACGAACGCGGCGGCGACCACGATGGCCGCGAAGACCCGGGTGAAGCGGCCGAGCAGCATTCGAGAGACCGGGCCCGCTGGAGCCTGGCTCGCTGCCCTCGCCTCGCTCGGTGGCCCGATCACCGGCATGCAGGCTTCCCTGTCCCTCCTCCTACGCGACCCCGCCTGCGATCTTCCCTGACCACAGGTTGACGCAGATTACGCTCTGGCCCACGGGGGTGTCAACCCGATTCCCGCGTCGGAGGCGCGGTCGAGATCGGCGCGAAAGACGTTGCGCCCGGGCCGCGGAAGTGGCTAGTATCCGCGCGTCATGTCGGGCACCGTCGTCGCTCTGGGCCACGCCGCCGTCGACTCCTTCGGGCTGGTGGCGCGCTACACCGAGCCGGGCAACATGCGCGAGCTGCGCCAGTTCAGCCTGCAGGGCGCGGGCTCGGCGGCGACGGCCACCGCGACCCTCGCCGTGCTCGGAGTGAACTCGGCCTTCATCGGCAAGGTCTCCGACGACGGCTTCGGCCGCCAGGCCGTGCGCAGCCTGGAGACCATCGGCGTCGACGTCACGCACACGGTGGTCGTGCCCGGCTACGTCACGCCCTTCGCCTACATCGCCGTCGAGGAAAGCCCCACTCCGCCCGTCATCTACTACACGCGCGGCAACGTGCCGCCCCTCGAGCCCGAGGAGGTGGACCTCGCGCTGGTCGAGGAGGCCGCCCTGCTGCTCGTGGACGGCCACCAGCCGCGGACGCAGATCGCCGCAGCCGAGCGCGCGCGCCGCGCCGGCGTGCCGGTGCTGCTCGTGGGGGGCACCGCGCGGGAGCGGCTCGGCGACCTCATCGCCCTCGCCGACGTCATCGTCTGCGGGGAGCGCTTCGCCACCGAGGTGGCACCGCGCGGCGAGCTCGAGGACAGCCTCGGGGAGATCCGCGCCATGGGCCCGCGGACGGTCGTCATCACGCTCGGCGACATGGGCGCGATCGGCCTCGAGGGGGACGAGGTCGTGCGGCGGGAGCCGTTCGCGACGCGCATGATCGAGTCGACGCGCGCCCGGGACGTCTTCGCGGGCGCCTTCGCCTACGCCACCATGTCCGGCTGGACGCTGGAGCGGCGCATGCAGTTCGCGACGGTCGCGGCCGCCCTCTCCTGCCGCGCCCTCGGCCGCCGCGCCGCGCTGCCGGAGCTGAGCGAGATCCTGCTCGGGTGTGGCTGGCGGCCGGGAGGCGCTGGCTCCGCCAGCGCCTCAGGCGGGT
>JACRCY010000438.1 GCA_016218785.1 Deltaproteobacteria bacterium | reverse complement strand
GACGAGGAGGACATGCGCGAGTGGCTGCGCCTGGTGCTCGCGCCGCTGCGGGCGGAGATCCGGGAGGCGGCCAGCGGGGGCGAGCTGCTCCGGGTGCTCGCGAGCGACCCCCTCCCCGACCTCGTGATCACCGACGTGCGCATGCCGCCGCCCGATGGCCTGGAGGTGCTGGCGCGGGTCCGGGCCAGGGGCTCGAGCGTCCCGTTCCTCGTGATCAGCGCCTTTGCCGACGAGGCTGTACGTGCGGAGGCCGCCCGGCACGGCGCCGAGGTGCTCGCCAAGCCGTTCACGGGGAAGCAGCTCCTCGCCCGGGTGCGCCAGCTCCTGCCCGAGCACGGGGTCACGCGACCGGCTCCGACCGGCCCGGAGGAGCGGTGACGCCCGCGGCGCGGACTTGCCCTGGCGCGGCCGCCGCCGCGCTGCTCGCGGTGCTCTTCGCGCCCGCGGCTGCCCAGGCGTCCGGGGAAACCGCGACCGCGGGCATGCCCACCGTTGGTGGCATCCGGGTCGAGTTCATCCTCTTCGCCCTGACCCTGCTCGGCGTGGCCGTCTTCCACCGCAAGACCTTCTGGGTGGCGCTCACCGGATTGGTCGTGATCCTCGGCTACAAGCTGATCTTGGACCCGGGGTTCCGCCTGGCCGAGCACTTCCTGGGCAGCCGGCCGCTCGTCGACCAGATCCTCCACAAGCACCTGCGCGAGGGGGAATGGCCGACGCTGCTCAACCTGCTCGGGCTCCTGCTGGGCTTCGCCGTGCTCTCGCGCACGTTCGAGGACTCGGGGCTTGCGGACCGGCTGCCGCGCTGGCTCCCGGACGACTGGAAGGGCGGCTTCGTGCTGCTGCTGTTCGTGTTCATCCTCTCTGCCTTCCTCGACAACATCGCCGCCGCGCTCATCGGCGGCTCGGTGGCCCTGGTGGTCTTTCAGCGGCGGGTGCACCTCGGCTACCTGGCTGCCGTGGTCGCGGCCGCCAACGCCGGCGGCGCCGGCTCGGTCTTGGGGGACACGACCACCACCATGATGTGGATCGACGGCGTCTCGCCGGTTGCCGTGCTGCGCGCCTTCCTGGCGGCCGGCGCTGCCTTCCTGTTCTTCGCGTGGTTCGCGTCGCGGCAGCAGGACCGGCACCAGCACATTCAGAAGGAGCCCGTCGAGCGCACTCCCGTAGACGGGGCCCGCCTCGGGATCGTGGGGCTCATCCTGGTGGGCGCCATACTCTCGAACGTCCTGTTCGACCTCCCCGCGCTCGGCGTGTGGATCGCCATCGTCCTCGGCCAGCTCGTCCGCAGGATGCCGTGGAGGGAGGTGCCCGCCGCGCTTACGGGCACGCTGTTCCTCCTGTTCCTCGTGACCTGCGCCTCGCTCATGCCGGTGAAGGACCTGCCGGCGGCCTCGTGGAAGACAGCGTTCCTGCTCGGCTTCGTGTCGGCCGTCTTCGACAACATCCCGCTCACGAAGCTGTGCCTCCAGCAGGGCTGCTACGATTGGTCCATGCTCGCCTATGCCGTCGGCTTCGGCGGCTCCATGGTCTGGTTCGGGTCATCGGCGGGCGTGGCCATCTGCAACAAGTTCCCCGAGGCGCGCAACGTCGGCGCCTGGCTGCGCAGCGGCTGGCACGTGGCCGTCGCATACGTGATCGGCTTCTTCGTCCTGCTGCTGGTGGCGGGCTGGCAGCCGGGTCACACCCGCAGGATCAAGGCAACCAGCCCCGCATGCCCGGCGCAAGCCGCCGAGACAGCGCCGGCACCGCCCCTTCACAAGTAGCACCAGATTCGGACCAGGCGTGCCTGGTCCGCCCCGCGAGCGCCGCGGCGCCCACGGCCAGCAGCGCCAGGGCGGTGACGCGTCGGCACAGGCGGTCGAGTGTTCGCGAGCGCTGGCGCAGCCGCGCGGGGGTCTACGGGAACTTCCCGCTCGCGGCCAGGAGGTCGAGGCGAGCCTGGCGCGCGTTGTCCTCCGCGATGGCGGCCGTGGTCTCGGCGTCGCGTGCCCGGCGCTCGGCGTCGATGACCTCGATGTTGGTCGTGGCGCCGGCGCGGTAGGCGAGCGTCGACAGCTCGAGCGCCTGTCGGGCGAGGAGCGCCGCCTTGCGCGCCGCCGTGAGGGAGGCGTCGGCACGACGAACGGCCTCGGCGGCCGTACGCACGTCGGAGCGCGCCTGCCGAAGCGCCGCGTCGAGCGCCGCGTTGGCCTCCGCCACCAGCGCGGCGCGCTCGCGCCGCTGGCCGTAGCGCAGACCGCCGTCATAGAGGGCCCACGAGAGCGTCAGGGTCGCCTGCCAGCCGGTCTTCGGGAGCACGAGCGACGGTGGATCCTGGAAGAACGGCTGGAAGTTCCCGACCAGCGACGGCATGAAGTCGGTCCAGCTGTCGCGCAGCACCCGCTCGGCGGCCCGCCGCCGGGCCCGCGCCGCGAGCACGTCGGCCCGGCTACGCTCGGCCTCCTCGAGCGCCTGGGGCACCGGGCCCGCGCCGGGCAGCAGCGGCTCGTCCGCGGTGTCGACGGGGCTCTCGGCCCCCACCAGCACCCCCAGCGCCTCGCGCGCCTTCGCGAGCCCGGCCTCGGCCGCCTCGACGGTGGCCTCGGTGGTGGCCAGCTCCTGGGCCGCGCGCACCTCGTCGATCCGGTTCCCGACACCCCCCCTGCGCCGGGCGTGCGCGTAGTCGTGGTGCGCCCGGGCCGTCTCGCGCGCCCGCACGTTCACGTCGAGGACGCGCTTCTGCGTGACCACCGCCAGGTAGGCCCGCGCGGTGGCCACGGCGATCTGGCGCCGCACGTCCCTGGCCGAGAAGCGCGACACCTCGACGTTGTCGCGCGCGTGCGACCACGCGGCCCACCTCTGCGCCTGCACGAGCGGCACGCTCAGCGTGAGGTTGCCGTACCACTGGTTGGCCTCCGCGACGACATACCCCGTGGAGGCCATGGTCCGCGCGGCGTCCAGCCGCGTGTAGGTGGCGTTCGCGTACAGCGTCGGCAGCGAGCCCGCCCGCGACTGCCGCACCAGTGCCTCGGCGCGGCGGATCTCCTCCTGCGCCACGGTGACGCTCGGGTTGCGCGCGAGGGCCCGCTGCACCGCCTCGTTGAAGCCGAGCGGCTTCGCCTCCGCCGCGCCGCCGCCGGCCGGCTGGCTCGCGGGGGGAGCCGTCGCCGTCTCGGCCTCGGCGCCCCGCGCCGGGCCCGCGCCAGCCACGACCACCAGGGCGCAAAGGAGGCTACGCACCATCGCCTCCGGCCGCGGCCGGCGACGCGTCGGCGCCCGGCGCCGCGCCAGTCGCCCGCGCCACGTCATCGTCCGGCGAGTGGTGGCGGGTGTACTTGCCGAGCCAGGTGTAGAGCGACGGCACCAGGAAGAGCGTGAAGATGGTGGACACGCTGAGGCCGCCGATGACCGCGCGGGCGAGCGGCAGGTTGGTCTCGCTGCCTTCCCCCAGGCCGATGGCCATGGGCATCAGGCCGAAGATGGTCGCGATGGTGGTCATGAGGATGGGGCGCAGCCGCGTGCGCCCCGCCCTGATGGTGGCCTCCATGAGCGGCAGCCCCCGCCTGCGCAGCTGGTTGGCGAAGTCCACCAGCAGCACGCCGTTCGACACGACGATGCCCACCATCATGATGACGCCCATGAAGCTGTTGACCGACAGCGTCGTGCCGGTGGCCCACAGGATGACGAAGACGCCGGTGATGCCGAGCGGCACGCTGAACATGATGACCAGGGGGTCGATGAGCGACTTGAACTGAGAGGCCAGCACCATGTAGACGAGCATCAAGGCCATCAGCGCGGCGAAGCCGAGGTCGGCGAAGGCGTCCTTCTGCGCCTGCGTCTGGCCGCCGAGCCGGGCGCTGAAGCCCTCGGGGGGCGCCAGATCGTCGAGGCTGCGCTGGGCAGCCATGCTGGCCTTGCCCAGGTCCTTCCCCGGCGCGACGTTGGCCGTCACGTCGATGATGCGCTGCAGGTACTTGCGCTGGATCTGCACCGGCCCGCTGGACCGATCGACGCGCGCCACGGTGTCGAGCGACACCATGGCCCCGGTGGGCGCGCGCATGAAGACGTCGCCGAGGTCGCTCACGCGCGAGCGGTGGCGGTTGTGCAGGCGGACATTGATGTAGTACTCGTTGCCGGTCTTGGGGTCGGTGAACTGGACCGGCGCGAACTGCGTGCTCCCGACCAGGCTCGCGAGCACGCTCTGCGCGACCTGCTGCTCCGAGAGGCCGAGGATGCCGGCCTTCTGCCGGTCCACCACGACGTCGAACTGGGGGTAGTTCTCCTCGCGCGAGATCTGCACGTCGGTGAGCAGCGGCCTCCCGTCGGTATCGTGGACGTCCCGCAGCGCCGCGAACACCTTCTTGGCGTACTCGGCCCCCTCGTCCAGATCGTAGCCGAGGATCTCGACGTCGATCGGCGCGGGCGCGCCCATGTTGAGCATGCGCTTCACGATGCCGCCGGTGGAGAAGTAGAGCTGCGTGCCCGGGAACGCGTCCCGCACCTCGGCGCGCAGGCGCTCGACGGCCTCGACGTCGCTGATGGGGCGGCGCACCCGCGGCAGCAGGTTGACGCCGAACCAGCCCGCGTGCGGCCCCGAGTTGGGCGTGAACATGGCCGCGCGGGTGAGCGGCAGCCCGCTGTCAGTGAACATGACGTCGTAGACCGCCGGGCGGCCCGGAGCGTCGCCGAGCACCTTCTCCGCCGCCTGCTCGAGGCGGGTCGCCACCTGCACGGTCTTCTCCACCCGCGTGCCGATGGGGGTCTTGTACACGACGTTGAACTGGCTCTCGTCGGAGTCGGGGAAGAACTCGGTGCCGACGCGCGACGAGAGCAAGAGCGACGCGGCGAAGACCGACAGGATCACGGCGACCGTCAGCGCGCGGTGGCGCAGCACCAGCCCGAGCGAGCGGGCGTAGGCGCCGTCGAGCCAGTCGAGGAAGCGCAGGATGAAGGCGAAGCGGCGCCGGGTCGGCCCGTGCGTGCCGCTGCGCAGGGTGTAGTAGCAGAGGAGCGGCGTCACCGTGCGCGACACGAAGAAGCTCATCCCCAGCGCGAAGGAGATCGTCAGCGCCAGCGGGAAGAAGAGCATGCGGGCGACGCCGGCGAGGAACAGCACCGGGAAGAAGACGACGATCGTGGTGATGGTCGACACCAGGATCGGCATCGCCACCTCCTGGGCCGCCGCGAGGACCGCCTCGCGGCGCGGTTGGCCCGCGGCGAGGTGCCGGTGGATGTTCTCCAGCTCCACGATCGAGTCGTCGACCAGGCGCCCCACGCCGAGCGCGAGCCCGCCGAGAGTGAAGATGTTGAGCGTCTGCCCGGCGAAGTAGAGCAGCCCGAAGGTCGCCACGATGGAGAGGGGGATGGCGACCCCGATGATGCCGGTGGCGCGGAGGCTGATGAGGAAGATGAGGATGACCAGCACGGCGAGCAGCCCGCCCCAGAGCGCCTCGTGCTCCAGCGACTTCACCGAGGCGCTGATGTACTGCGAGGCGTCGAAGCCGATGTCCACCTTCACGGTCGAGGGGACCCCGCGCAGGTGGGGCAGCGTCCTGCGCACGGCCTCGACCACCGCGATGGTGTTGGCGCCGGGCTGCTTGAGCACGCGCATGGCGACGCCGGGGCGGCCGTTGATGCGCATGATCTCGGTCTGGTCGGCGGCACCGTCGGCGGTCTCGGCCACGTCACCCAGGCGCACCGGCGCCGTGCCCGTGGGGCCGATGCCGCCGCTCCCCGGGGCCACGATGACCTCGTCGAGCGTGCGCGCCACCTCGACCTGGGTGTTGGCGAAGACGTTGTAGTCCCGATCCCCCGCGCGCAGGTTGCCCGAGGGGAGCAGCAGGTTGTTGCTGCGCACCGCGCTCACGACGTCGAGGATGCCCAGGCCGCGCGCCCGCAGGGCGTCGCGGTTGACCTGCACCGTCATCTCGCGGACCTTGCCGCCGCCGACGGTGGCGCTGGCGATGCCGTCGATCCGCTCGATCTGCGGCTGGATGACGTTGTAGGCCAGGTCGTAGAGCTGCTTCTCGTCGAGCTCGTCGCTGGTGATCGCGAGCTGCACCACCGGCAGGTTGGTGATGTCGAACTTGATGATGAAGGGTTGCTGGATGCCGGGCGGCAGCGAGCTCATGATGTGCGCCACCCGCTGCGACACCTCGAACTGGGCGTTGTCGAGGTTGACGCCGTAGTTGAACCAGACGTTGACGACCGAGAAGCCCTGCTTCGAGGTGCTCTCGACCCGGTCGACGCCGGGGACCGCCGCGACCACGCGCTCGATCGGCTGCGTGATGGTCTTCTCGATGTCGGCCGGCCCGGCGCCGGTGTAGAAGGTCCCCACGCGGATGACCGGGATGGTGAAGTCGGGGAAGAGGTCGACCGACAGCCGCCGCAGCGACACGTACCCGATGACCACCGTCATCAGGGCCAGCATCAGGATGAGGACGGGGTTGCGGAGCGCGAGCCGGGTGAGCCACATGGACGGGTGCCCTAGAGCTTGCCGCGGGCGGCACCACCGGTACCGCCGTCCCGGCCGTCCTCGGCGACCTTCTCGCCGCTGTACGGGTCGACGTTGCGCGAGACCCGTACCTTGGTGCCGGTGGCCAGGCCGTCGGCGCCGGCGGTGACGACCTGCTCGCCGACTGCGAGCCCCTTCGTCACCTCGAGCCAGCTGCCGGCGTCGAAGCCGCACGTGATCTCGCGCCGCTGGACGGCGTTGCCGTTGAGGACGAACACGTACTTGCGGTCGTTGGCGATCTGGATGGCGTTCGCGCTGATGACGGCCGCCCTGGGGTGGGTCTCGAGGACGATGGCCCCGCGGCCGTACATCCCCGGCCGCAGCTCGCCGTTGGGGTTGGGGATGCGCACCTCGACGTCGAGCGTTCGCGTGGTCGGGTCGAAGCCGGGCGCGAGCCGCACCACCTTGCCCTCGAAGCGTCGCCCGGGCATCGCGTCGAGCTCGACGTAGGCCGCCTTGCCCACGCGGACGCCGCCGGCCTGCCGCTCGTTGACGCTGATGAAGGTGCGCAGCGAGTCGATCTGCACGAGCGTGAGGATGACGCCGCCGCTCGCCTGCCCCACCAGGGCGCCGGGGTCGAGGCGCCGCTGCCACACGTACCCGTCGATGGGCGAATGGATGCGGGTCTCACCGAGACGCGTGGCGATGGCGCCGATCTGCGACTTGATGGCCGCCTCGTTGGCCTCGCCGGAGGCGACCGCGCCCGAGGTGTTCTCCAGCTCCTGCTGCGATACGACGCCGCTCGGCGCGAGCTGCCTGGCGCGGCTCGCGTTGGCGCGCGCGAGCGCGAGGTTCGCCTGCGTCTGCGCCAGCGTGCCGCGCAGCGCGGCGAGCTGGTCGGGCAGGTCGCTCGGCCGCACCAGGGCGAGGAGCTGCCCGCGCTTCACGCGATCACCGCGGTCCACCAGCACCGCGTCGAGGTAGCCGAGCGTCTTGGAGCTGATGTCGGCCTGCGCGAGCGGCCGCAGGTCCACTGGCGCCCGGGCCTCGACGTCCACGTCGCGAGACGACACCTTGACGACGCTCACCAGCGGCGGTGGCCGGACCCGCGGGCCCTTGGACTTGCCGCCACCGCCGCAGGCGGGCAGGCAGGCGAGCAGGACCACCCCGGTGAAGAGCAGCCCATGGCGTGTGAGACGCGTCATGTTCGAGAGTCGGATCGGTACCATACTACCATTGCGTTTGCAACGATTGCATTCGCAATCCATTCGTACTAGGGTGGGAGACGCCATGGCACGCGAGGTCCGCAATTACGACGTGCTGACCGATGAGCTGGGCTGGCTCATCCCGCGGAGCCGGCGCCTGCTCTTCCGCCACGCGAACGAGCGGCTCGAGCGCGTCGGCGCCTCGATGTTCCAGTGGCCGCTCCTGCGGCGCGTCGTCCAGCAGGGCGCCCTGTCGCAGCTCGAGCTGGCGCGGCTGACCGCGCAGCACCCGGCGGCCGTGTGCCGCAGCCTCGAGGAGATGGAGCGCCGCAAGCTGGTGCGGCGCGAGCGCGACGCACGCGACCGGCGCCGCGTGCTGGTCAGCGCCACGCCCCACGGCCGCGCGGTCTTCGCGCGGCTCCACCCGGAGGTGCTCGCCGGGGCCGACGAGGCGCTGCGGACGCTGTCGCGGGCCGAGCGCACCAAGCTGCGCGCCCTGCTCCGCAAGCTGGTCTCGGCGGCGGCCGACGAGCCGGCGCCGTGGGCCAGGCGCTAGACACTCGGTCGCGGCGGCGTCGGTGCGGCGGTTGAGCCGGCTTCCCTCCGCCCCCGGCTCCGCTCGACCACTGTTGCGCCGCCCCGAGCGATGCTACATTACGGCCCCGTCGGCGATCCCGCAGGGTGGAGCGGAGGTTCCGGAGCCAGTGCCCGAGCTACGACGCGATCCCATCACCGGCCGGTGGGTCATCATCGCCACCGAGCGCGCCAAGCGGCCGTCGGACTTCAAGATCGATCCCACGGTGCCGCACGGGGCCTTCTGTCCGTTCTGCTACGGGAACGAGGACAAGACGCCGCCCGAGGTGCTCGCCTACCGCGCCGGGGACCCGCAGCCCGACGCGCCCGGCTGGTCGGTGCGGGTCGTGCCCAACAAGTTCCCGGCCCTGATGATCGAGGGGGGCCTGGGCCGCGAGGGGGAGGGGCTCTACGACCGGATGAACGGCGTGGGCGCGCACGAGGTCATCGTCGAGACGCCCGACCACGCCCGCCAGATGGCCGACCTCTCCGAGCGGGAGTTCGAGAGCGTCCTGTGGGCCTACCGCGACCGCATCCTCGATCTGAAGCGCGACACGCGTTTCCGCTACGTCATGATCTTCAAGAACCACGGCGCGGCCGCGGGCGCCTCGGTCGAGCACACCCACTCGCAGCTCATCGCGCTCCCCATCGTCCCCAAGACCGTCCTCGAGGAGATGAAGGGGGCCCTCGAGTACTACAACCACAAGGAGCGGTGCGTCTACTGCGACATCATCCGGCAGGAGCAGCAGGACTGCCGGCGCGTCATCTACGAGAACGGCAGCTTCATCGTGCTGGCGCCGTTCGCGCCCCTCTTCCCCTTCGAGACCTGGGTGCTGCCGCGCGCGCACGACTCCGCGTTCGAGGACTGCCAGCGGGAGGAGTACGCGCTCCTGGCCAACGCCATGCTCACGACGCTGCGCAAGCTCAAGACCGCGCTGTCGGCGCCCCCCTACAACTTCATGCTCCACATGTCGCCGTTCAACGAGCAGGACAACCCGCACTACCACTGGCACTTCGAGATCCTGCCCACCCTGACGAAGATGGCAGGCTTCGAGTGGGGCTCCGGGTTCTACATCAATCCGACGCCGCCCGAGGAGGCGGCGCGCTTCCTGCGCGAGGTCAACACCTGACGCGCGCGGCCACCTTCGTCCGGGAGTGACGCAGCATGCATGTCCTGATAATCGCCTCCGAGGTCATCCCCTTCTCGAAGACCGGGGGGCTGGCCGACGTCACCGGCGCGCTCCCGCGGGCGCTCGCCAACCGCGGCGCACGCGTCACGGTGGTGACGCCGCGCTACGAGTCCATCGATCCGGTCGCGCACTCGCTGGCCCGGCGGCTGCGCACGCTGACGGTCCCCATCGGCGCCGACACGGTGGAGGTCGGCGTCTACGAGGGGAGCCTGCCCGGCTCGCACGCGCGGGTGTATCTCCTCGACCACCCGCCGAGCTACGGACGCCCGCACCCGTACGGCGAGGAGGGGGGCGACTACCCCGACAACCCCCGGCGCTTCGCGCTCCTGTGCCGCGGCGCGCTCGAGGTGACGCGCGACATGGGCGGCTGGCCCGACATCGTCCACGCCTTCGACTGGCAGGGGGCGCTCGCGCCGCTGATGATCAGGCGGGGCTGGTTCCCGGGAACGCCGCGCACGGGCTGCGTCTTCACCGTCCACAACCTGGCCTTCCAGGGGCTCTACCCCGCCCACTTCGTCGACGAGCTGGGGCTGGGACGCGACCTCTTCCACCCGGAGGGGCTCGAGTTCTACGGCGACCTGAACCTGCTCAAGGCCGGCGTCCTCTTCGCCGACCGCACCACGACCGTGAGCCCGAAGTACGCGCGCGAGATCCAGACGCCCGAGTACGGCTGCGGGCTCGACGGGCTGCTCCGGTCGCGCGGCAGCAGGCTCAGCGGCATCCTCAACGGCGTCGACTACGACGTCTGGGACCCCCGCCGCGACCCGATCCTGCCGAAGACCTACGGCCCGGACGACCTCGCCGGCAAGGCCATCTGCAAGGAGGCGCTCCAGAAGGCCTTCGGCCTGCCGCTCCGACCCACCGTCCCCCTCATCGGCGCCGTCTCGCGCCTCACCGAGCAGAAGGGGTTCGACCTGGTGGCGGAGATCGCCGAGGACCTCGCGCGGCTCGACGTGCAGCTCGCCATCCTCGGGGCCGGCGCGAAGGACCTCGAGGCGCGCCTCACCGACGTGGCGCGGCGCTTCCCCAACAAGCTGGCGGGGCGCATCGCGTTCGACGACCGGCTGGCCCACCTCGTGGAGGCGGGCTCCGACATGTTCCTCATCCCGTCGCGCTTCGAGCCGTGCGGCCTCACCCAGATGTACTCGCTGCGCTACGGGAGCATCCCCATCGCGCGCGCCGTGGGCGGGCTCGACGACACCATCGTCGATTACGATCCGCGCAGCCGCACCGGCAACGGCTTCAAGTTCGAGGAGTACAGCGGCCCGGCCCTGCTGGCGACCATCCGCCGGGCGCTCAACGCCTACAACGGCGCCGACGCGTGGCGCGAGACGATGCTGCGCGGGATGCGGCTCGACTACTCCTGGGACATCGCCGGGCGCCGCTACCTGGAGACCTACGAGGAGATCCTGAAGGAGCTGGGACCGGCCTGACCACGGCCGGAGGGAGCGCGCGAGCCGCCGCGGCGGCCCGGCGCGCCTCAGCCCAGCACCTCGACCACCCGGACGCCGACCTCGCCGTCGACGTCGACCAGCTCGCCGCGGGCGATGAGCCGCCCCTGGACGACCAGGTCCACGGGGCCGCCGAGCGGGCGCCGCAGCTCGACCACGGCGCCGGGAGCGAGGGCCGCGATCTCGCGCCCCGACAACACCACGCGGCCGATCTCGGCCGCCACCTCGACCTCCAGCGCCGCCAGGCGCTCGCCGGAGGGCACGCCGGTGGGATTCTCGGGCATCGGGTCTCCTTCGCACGAGAGCAGCTCGTGCGGCTCCGCGGCCACCGTGGCGATGCCGCCGGGCGCCACGCGCAAGGGGAAGACGAGGCGGCCGGCCCGCAACCGCGCCGGGCCGCCGCGTTCGGGGTGGAGGCGGAGATCGTCGAGGACGACCACGTCTCCCGCGGCGAGCGCCGCGACCTGCGCCGCCGGCACCAGCCCG
>JACRCY010000450.1 GCA_016218785.1 Deltaproteobacteria bacterium | reverse complement strand
GCCCGCCAGCAGCAGGGTGGCGCCGAGCACGGCGGCGGTGACGAACAGGCTGCGAGTGCGCATGGGTCCTCCTTGGGGAAGGCGACGGTTGGTCCGGCCACGGTAGGCGCCGGGGCGGGGCCTTGTCAACGAGACGTGCGGTTCAACGCAACGTGCGAGTGAGACCTACCGACCGGCGCAACCCTTGGCGAGCGGCGCGGGCATGGTGATCCCCTACGTGTCGACGAGGTGTCGCGAGACGATGACCGGCTCGAGGCGGGCGGGCGCCTCGATGCCGCGCCGGCGCGCCTCCTCCAGCAGGTGGGGGGCCGGCCACTCGACCGCGCCTACGCGGTCTTCGGCCAGCAGCTCCGAGAGCACGTGGACGCGCCACGGGACCAGGAACGGCTCGCCGCCCAGGATGGCGACGCGCGTCCCCGGGCCGAGCGTCGCGCGCGCCTCCTCGACGATGCGCGTGGCGCCAGGCAGGTCCAACTCGCCCTGGCGGGCGCGGCCGGAGTTGGTGCAGCAGTAGGCGCACTCGAGGTTGCAGGCGTTGGTGAGCTGGAGCTGGACCGACGGCGATGGTGCCGGCGGCGGCCGGGGCCCGCCGAAGAAGCCGTGCCGCTCCAGCTCCGCGCGCAGCGCCGGCGAGAGCCGGCCGCACCCGGCGCGGCCCGCGAGCACGGCCTCGACCGCCGCCGCCTCGTCGGCCGGCACGCGGCAGAAGACCGCGTGCCCGCGCGACACCAGCAGCCGACCCGAGGCGAGCGGCAGCAGGGTGCTGTCGGCGGGGAGCAGGGGCGTGGCAGAAGCGCGTGCTGCGACCATGACCTGGTGCGAACATACCCCCGCTGCCGCAAGGCCCGCAATCCGGGGTGCCGGTCGAGACAGGGAGAAGGCCCGCGACCGTCGCTTACTCGGCCGGGAGCCGCGCCACCAGCCGGCCGCGCTCGACGCCGAACACCGGGCGGACGCGCTTGCCGGCGCGGTGGAAGTGGCGGTCGGCGGTGAAGGCCAGCTCCAGCCCCAGCTCGTGCATCACGGCGAAGCTGGCGCAGTCGGTGAACGAGAGGCGAGGCTCCTCGCGGCTCAGGCGGCGAAACAACGCCAGGGCCCGGCCGCGGCGCACAGCGTTCACCTCGGCCAGCAGCAGGTCCTCCGCCGCGACGCGAGCGGTGAAGAGGTCCGCGAAGCCGACGGCCACGTGGGATCCTGCGGACTGGTGGAGCGCGGTCAGCGTCTCGTCGAAGACGTAGTCGGTCGTGACCCCCACGTACCCGCGCCGCTCCAGCTCCAGGTCCAGCCCCGCGGCGGCGACGTGGTGGTCGTCGGCCGAGTTGCACAAGGCCACGAAGGCCCAGGTGTCGTAGAAGAAGCCGCGCACGCGTCAGGTCCGGCCCGCACCTTGGGCTCCTGGCCGCCGGCCACGACCATCCGAGGACGGTCGACGACGGCCGGGTGACGACGGGCGATAGACCACGTCGTCGACCGCGTCGCTCAGCGATGGGCCCGCGTAGAGCCCGGTTCGCAGCTTCTCGCGGGCTGCCGCCGCCCGGGTCCGCAGCTCCTCCTGGTCCGCGACCCCCTGGTAGCGGGCGAGCACCAGCTCGGCGCCTTCGGCGAGGAGCTGCTTGACCGACTTCCCGTGGTGCGCGGCCGCCGCCTTGAGGCGGGCGCGCAGGGACTGGGTCAGGTAGAAGGTGGTCTTGGCCGACTCCATGATCCACGAGTAACCCCGAGCCGTAAAGCTGTCAAGCTGTCACGCACCAGGCTAGGCACCAGGCTACGTCGAAACGGAGCTGCGGTGCCGGGACGGAGGAGGTGGACGACGCCCTTGCCCAGGACGGGGTGCTCAGGTATGAATTGCTCGTGCTCTACCTCCGCCAGCTCCTCTCCGGGCGCGACTACGCCATCGTCAACCCCATCGCCGGGCAGATGGCCAACTTCGCCTACCTGGTCGGCGACAAGGACAACGGGGAGTGCTACGTGGTCGACCCCGCGTGGGACCCACGGGGCCTCATCCAGATCGCCGAGGAAGACGGCATGAAGGTGGTCGGCGGCATCGCCACCCACTGCCACCCCGACCACGTGGGCGGCAACATGATGGGCTTCCCCATCCAGGGGGTGGCCGAGCTGGTGGAGCTGGCCAAGGTCAAGGTCTGGGTGCACGAGGAGGACGCGGCGGAGCTCCGCCGGGGCACGGGCCTCAAGCCGGAGGACCTGTGCATCGTCCGGGGCGGCGACACGCTGCCCGTCGGCGACCAGACCTTCGAGTTCATCCACACGCCCGGGCACACCCCGGGCGGCTTGTGCCTCCTGGTGGGCAACGGCGTGATCACCGGCGACACGCTCTTCGTCGGGGCCTGCGGCCGCGTGGACCTCCCGGGCGCCGACCCGAGGAAGATGTTCGAGAGCCTGACCGTCACCCTCAGGGCGCTCCCGGACGACCTGGTGGTCTACCCGGGGCACGACTACGGCCGCACGCCGAAGTCCACGATCGGCGCCGAGACGCGCCACAACCCGTTCATGCAACCGGACGCGGACGCCGGCGGGACCTTCCTCGAGTAGCCTGCCGACGCGGCGCCTCCGGGGCCGCGCCCGCCAACTGACCGAGACAGCGCCATGACCAAGCTCGTCGAGTGCGTGCCGAACTTCTCCGAGGGGCGCGACCGCGCCAAGATCGACGCCATCACGAAGGTCATCGAGGCGACCCCGGGCGTGCGGCTGCTCGACGTCGATCCGGGCGCGGACACCAATCGCACCGTCGTCACGTTCGTGGGCGAGCCCGACGCCGTGGCCGAGGCCGCCTTCGCCGCCATCGCGCGCGCCGCCGAGGTCCTCGACATGGCGCAGCACCACGGCGCCCACTCGCGCATCGGCGCCACCGACGTCTGCCCCTTCGTGCCGCTCGAGGGGGTCACGATGGAGGACTGCGTGGCCCTGGCGCGCCGCGTGGGGGACCGGGTGGGGCGAGAGCTGCGCATCCCCGTCTACCTCTACGAGGAGGCGGCGGCTTCCCCCGGTCGACGCAACCTCGCCGACGTCCGCAAGGGTGAGTACGAGGGGCTGCGCGAGAAGCTCGCCGACCCCGAGTGGCGGCCCGACTTCGGCCCAGCCGAGCTCAACCCGCGCGCCGGCGCGAGCGTCATCGGCGCACGCGAGTTCCTGATCGCCTACAACCTCAACCTCAACACGAAGGACAAGCGCCTGGCCACGCGCATCGCGCAGGTGATCCGCGAGAGCGGCGGCCCCAAGCGCGACGCGAAGGGGGCCTTCGTCCTCGACGAGAAGGGGGAGAAGGTCCACCAGCCCGGTCGCTTCGAGCACTGCAAGGCGACCGGCTGGTACATCGACCAGTACGGCCTGGCGCAGATCTCGATCAACTTCACCAACTACAAGAAGACCCCGGTGCAGGTGGTCTTCGACGCGTGCTGCCAGGAGGCCGAGCGCTTGGGCGTGCGCGTGACCGGGAGCGAGCTGGTCGGGCTCATCCCCAAGGCCGCGCTGCTCGCGGCCGGCCGCCACTACCTCGAGAAGCAGGGGCTGTCGGCGGGGCAGCCCGAGGCCGACCTGGTCGCAGCGGCCGTGCTGTCGCTGGGCCTCGCGCAGCTCGGCCCCTTCGACCCGAAGAAGAAGATCATCGAGCTGGCGGTCACCGACGAGCCCAGGCTCGGCTCGCTGTCGCTGAGGCGCTTCGCCGACGTGCTCTCGACCGACTCCCCCACGCCGGGGGGCGGCTCGGTGGCCGCGCTCTCCGGGGCGCTGGGGGCGGGGCTCGCGGCGATGGTCGGCAACCTCACCGTCGGCAAGAAAGGCTACGACGCCGCCCAGGCCGAGATGCGGCGCGTGGCTGCCGCCGGGCAGTCGCTCAAGGACGAGCTGCTCGCTGCCGTCGATCGCGACGCGGCCGCCTACGACGCCGTCATGGCGGCCGCGCGCCTGCCGAGGAGGACGCCCGAGGAGGACGCGGCCCGCTGGACCGCGGTGCAGCGCGCCACGCAGCGCGCCACCACGGTGCCCCTCGAGGTCATGCGCGCCGCGGCGCAGGTGGCGGAGCTGGCCGAGGCCGTGGCCACGCGCGGCTTCAAGCCCTCGCTCTCCGACGCCGGCGTGGCGGCGGCCGCCGCCCGCACCGCCGTCATCGGCGCCTACCTGAACGTGCGCATCAACCTCGGCGAGATCGCCGACCGCGGCTGGGCCGACCGGGTGGCCGAGGAGGCGGGCGCGCTGCTCGGTGCGACCGTCACGCGCTGCGACGCCGTGGTCGCGCAGGTCACGGCGGCCCTGAGCACGACCGCCTGACGGTCACTTCGCTTCCAGCTTGGCGAGGAGCGCCTTGCAGTCCTTGAGGTAGCGGGCGCCGTCGGGGTGGTCCTCCTTGCGGGGATCCATGGCGACGCACTCGCGCAGCTGCGCCAGCGCGTCGGCCTTGCGCCCGTCGGCGTCGTACAGCTCGGCGAGGTAGAAGTACGTGCGCACCTTGGCCGGCGAACGGCGGCGCGAGTCGAGGAGGTACTGCTCCGACTTCTTGTAGTCGCGCTTGGGCCACGGCAGCTTGTAGTAGAAGCGGCCGTAGGCGCGCGGCGGGCCCGCGTGGTCGAAGTTGGGGTTGATGGCCATGGCCTTGTCGAGCATGCCCTTGAACTTGCCCTCGATGCCCTGCTTCAGGGCGGTGAGCACGCCGATGCCCATGGAGTACTCGCCGAGACAGATGACGCCGTAGAACCATCCCTCGATGCGCCCGGGCTGGAGCTTGGCCGCCGCCTCACCGTACTTGAGCCCCTCGGCGCCCAGCTCCTTCTTGCGCTTGTTGCTGGCGATGGCGTCCGAGAGCGAGTAGTAGCTCCGGGCCAGCTTCCAGTTGGCCTCGAAGTTGTTGGGGTCGACCTTGAGCACTTCCTTGTAGAAGTAGATCGCCTCCCACGCGACCTTCTCGCTGTAGCGCTTCCGGTACGCACCGTCGCCCTGCTTGATGAGCTCGGGGATCTGGCTCGCGTCCTGCGCCTGCCCCGCGGCGGGGAGCGCGAGCGAGAGCACGAGGAGCGAGAGCGCAGCGATGCGGTGCATGAGTTTCCTCCCTTTCGTCACCGGGTCGGGCGCCGGGTCCGGGTCAAGACACTAGCATCCGGAAAGACGCGGTCCAAGGTCGAATGTTCAACGTCGAACGTTGGACCGTCGCCGGCCGGAGGCCCTCAGACCCAGCCCGATCACCGCGACGAGGGCCGAGGCCCAGCCGCCCCGCGGGCCGGGCCGCCCGCCGGCCCGGCAGGCGCAGCCACGATCCGCGTAGATCGTGCCGCCGTCGCTGCCCGGGAATGCGTCGGTCGCCGCGATGGCGTCGGCGCCACCCTCGGCACCGCCGCCGTCGCCCGGCGCGGCGTCGCTCTGCGCGGCGGCGTCGTCCTGGAGCGGGCCGTCGGCCTGCGGGACGGCGTCATCCTGGGCAGCGGCGTCGTCCTGGAGCGGGCCGTCGGCTTGCGGGGCGGCGTCGTCCTGGGTGGCGGCGTCGTCCTGGGGCGCGGCGTCGTCCGGGGAGGCGGCGTCGTCCTGGGTGGCGGCGTCGACCTGTCCCCCGTCGGGGATGGCCTCGACCGGCACCTCGTACGCGTCGATGACGTAGCCGGCACGCGTGGTCTTGGAGTCGGTCACCAGGCGCACGCGGACCGTGTCGCCCGGCACGGCCACCGAGGTGAAGGGTCCCAGCGTGCCGCTGTGGACCGCGTACAGATGGACCTGAGGGTCGTACAGGTAGACGTGGTCGCTGGCGGCCTGGGTGTCGAACGACGCGAAACGCACGCGGATCGCCTCGGCGCCGGGGTGGCTGACGTCGAACCACTGATCCAGGAGGTTCGGGTAGGGGTGCGGCGACTGGTCCTGCCGCGGCACGCTGACCCACGGGCCGGCGTAGCTCGACGGCGGCGTGATGTCGGCGAGGAGCCCGCGCCACGTGAAGATGCGGCGCAGCGTCTCCTGGTTGGCACCCGCCTCGAGCAGCTGGTCGGCCTGCATGACGGCGCGGGCCCCGTCCTGGAACGTGGCGTTGGGGCCGAGCGCGAAGTGTGATTGGAGCACCTCGCGCAGCATCTTCTCGTGGCCGAGGGCCAGGGCTCCCTCCCAGAGCGCCGCGGACCACAGCTCGCCGTCGTCGTGCACCTCGCCGTCGGCGAACTCGGGGTTGTGCTTGGTCCCGTCGAGGCGGCGGAGGCAGGGCGGCCGGGAGGTGGCGTACGTGGTCGCGTCCCAGGCCATGACGCAGGCCGTGTCGATCAGACACGGCCCCAGCGTCACGTGAGGCACGCTCGCGAAGAAATCGCCGAACCCCTCGCCCATGGCGCCGGCCTCGTTGTTCCCGCCGAAGCCGGGGACCTGGTCGTCCTGGATCGCGTGGCCGTACTCGTGGAGGATGACGTCGGCGTCCTCGGCGTCGTCCACGCCGCCCGACCCGTAGGTGATGGTGTTCTTGGCCGAGTCGAACCAGGAGTTGTCCTGCTTCGTGCCGTTGACGGCGGCCTCGATGCGCCGGTTCATGACGTTGGTGAAGCCGAGGGCCTGGAGGCGGCGCTGGGCGCGGTCGAGGTGGTAGTAGGCCATGACCTCCTCGAAGAAGTCGTTCGTCCGCGTGTAGTCGAAGACCAGGGTGGGCTCGAGGGCGCGGGTGTTCTTGTTGAACGCGTTGACGTAGGGCCCGGTGAGGGTGCCGCTGCCGTCGAGATCGCGCAGCGTCACCGGCACGCGCGCCGCCGTGAGCGCCGCGCTGTCGGCGTCGCCGTTGTCCTGCAGGCTGGTGTCGCCGGTGGACGCGACGGGGTTCGGATCGAAGACCCACCCCGTGCCGTCGGAGTGCCACAGGAGGTCGCGCTGCGACACGACGGTGCCGTCGTCGGCCGCCACCAGGACGCGCAGGAGCCGCGCCGGCTCCTCGCGGCGGACATCCACGCGCCAGCCGGCCCGGCCGTCCGGCAACACCACGAGGGCCGCGGCCTCGACCGTCCCGGCCGGCGACGACGCGGCCTCGGCAGCGGCGAGCGCGACCGTTGCGGCGGCCGCCGCCCCGAGGCGCGGCGCGGTGACGGTGAGCCCGGCCACGTAGTCGGACCGCACCTGGAACACGCGGTCCGACGGAACCGCGCGCCGGAGGTGGACCGACACCTCGACGCCCTCGACCTCGAGGCCGGCGACGTGCTGGCGGAAGCGCACGTGCCACCCGACCAGGCTCTCGTGCACGCTCGACACCACGAGGTCGCGGTCGTCTGCCATGCCGAAGACCGCGCCGTGGCGCGCGAGGAACGCGCGGGCGCTCTCGACCGGCGTCCCCGGGGGCGCGGCGAAGTCGCCGGACGCCGCGCGCGCCACCCGCCGCTCCCGGTCCCACTCGACGGTGGCGGGAGCAGTGCTCGCGCGCTCGAGCGCCAGCCAGGCCTGCATCGCGGCCTCGGTCGCCGGGCTGCCCTCCGCCCCGCCTCCGGCCGGCGGTGCTTCGCACGCGGAGACGAGGAGCACCCCGGCCACCAGGGCGAGACGCCGGGACGGACTGCGGAGCATGGTCGTAGCGTAGCTGATCCGAGGCGCCACGAGTAGGCCTCCCGTCGCCTTCCGACCGTCGGTAGCGTCCGCCCGGTGCCCGCGGCCGAGCGCATGATCGCTCAGTGACCCTCTAGCCCAACTTTTTCGCAGTTGGGCCAGGTGGCCCGGTGGACAGGCGGCTGGCGCGGGCCCACAGGGGTAGCGGCCTGGGTGGGCGCCTATGGCGCGCCACGGCGGCCGGCCCGCCCG
>JACRCY010000442.1 GCA_016218785.1 Deltaproteobacteria bacterium | reverse complement strand
TGGCGGATTTCACCGCCGCCACGGCGCCCGCCGCCGGCCCCGACGGGGCGCCTGCCGCCGCCGACCCCGACGCCGCGCTCGCGCCGGCGGTCGCGGACTTCGTGACCGACGCTGGCGGCGAGGGGGCCGCCGACCTCGACGACGTGGTCGAGGTGGTCTTCCCGGCCGACCTCGGGGACGACCCCTAGTGGTCATGCGCACCATTCCCGTCGGTCTCCTCGGGCTCGGCAACGTCGGCGCTGGAGTGGTCCGGCTCCTCGCCGACAACGACGCGGCGATCGGCGCCCGCCTGGGCGCTAGCATCGAGATCCGGGCCGCGGCCGTGCGCGACGCGCACAAGCCCCGCCAGGCCACGCTCGATCGGGCCCGCCTGACGACCGATCCGGCCGCCCTCTGCGCCGACCCCGAGATCCGCGTGGTGGTCGAGGTGATGGGCGGCGCCGAGCCGGCCCGCACCCTGCTGCTCCAGGCCATCGCCGCCGGCAAGCACGTGGTGACCGCCAACAAGCACGTGCTCGCCGAGCACGGCGACGAGATCTTCGCGGCCGCGGCCGCGGCCCGCGTCAACGTCTACTACGAGGCGGCCGTGTGCGGGGGGCTCCCCATCATCCGCGCGCTGCGCGAGGGGCTCGCCTCGGACCGCATCCAGGAGGTGGCCGGCATCGTCAACGGCACGTCGAACTTCATCCTCACGGCCATGACCGACGAGGGACGCCCGTTCGACGAGGTGCTGCGCGCGGCCCAGGCGGCCGGCTACGCCGAGGCCGACCCGAGCTTCGACGTGGACGGCATCGACGCCTGCCACAAGCTCACGCTGCTCGCGCGCCTGTCGTTCGGTGTCCGCCTGCGGCCGGGGCAGATCCTGTGCGACGGCATCCGGCCGATCACCCCCGCCGACCTCGCGCTCGCCGCCCGCTTCGGCTACGTCGTCAAGCCGCTCGCCATCGCCGACGACGACGGCCAGGGCGTGCTGGCGCGGGTGCACCCGGCCCTGGTGCCGGCGCGCGACCCCCTGGCCTCCTGCGCCGGCACCATGAACGCGATCAAGGTCACCTCGGCGGCGCTCGGCCAGTCGCTCTACCAGGGGCGCGGCGCCGGCATGATGCCCACGGCCGTGGCCGTGGTCGCGGACCTCATCGAGGTGTGCCGCGACCTGCCCGAGGCGCGCGCGGTGCGCGGCGCCGCCGGTCGCGCGGTGCCGGCCCCGGGCCCGCCGCCGTCGCCCTCCCGGCCGCTGCGCGATCCCGGCGACCTCGAGTGCCGCTACTACCTGCGCTTCGCGGCGGCCGATCGGCCGGGCGTGCTCGCGCAGGTGACCCGCGTCCTCGGCGAGCACGAGATCAGCATCTGGCAGCTGATCCAGGAAGGCGCGCCGGCCCCGGGGTCACCGGCGGCGGTCGTGGTGGTCACGCACCCCGCGCGCGAGCGGCGCGTGCGCAGCGCCCTCGCCCTCATCGACCGGCTCCCGGTCATCGCGCACCCGACCCTCCTCTTGCGCATCCAAGCCCAGGGGCAGGTGACAGGTGCATGTCCGGGTGTTATGCTTTGAGCAACGTCGGGGGACGGAGGTTGTCATGCGAAGGCTCACGCCCCTTGCCATCGCGCTCGCCGTCGGGCTCGTCTTCGGCTGGTCGGTGACGGCCACCGCCGAGGGCCCCTACGGCGAAGACGACGGGACGTACGAGGAGGAGGTGCCGTTCTTCCGGGACACCACTCCCGAGCCGCCGCCGCCGCCGGTGCGCGCAGCGCCGTCGCCGTCGCCGTCGTCGCCGTACTCCCTGCTCCCCAGCGAGACCGCGCCCCAGGCGCACCAGCCGGCGCCGCCGCAGGCTCCCGACCACCAGCACTGGCAGTACAACGGTCCCCACGCGATCAACGCCCAGTACGGCTCGGGCTGGTGCAACGTCAGAGGGCCGCACTACCACCCCTACCCGCCCTTCGACGACCGCCTGTTCCAGGAGAACCGTGGCGGCCACGATTTCTTGGGTGATCCTGCGGACTTCGGCTACACGGGCGGCAGCCTCTACTGGTACTCGGCCGCGCACCCGATCGCCACCGGGTGGGGCGTCGGCTGGTGCTACCTCCCGCACCCCCACCGGCACCTGTACGCCCCGATGGGGGCCTACTACTCGATGTGCGGGCCGTACTGGTGCTGGGGTGGCCCGTTCGACGCATGGTACTGGTACTACCGGCCGTTCTACTTCGGGTTCTACTCCGCCTGGTACCCGAGGTACTACCGCGGTGGGATCTACCACCGCACCGGCATCCCGGCCTCGCCCGGGCGCTTCGGGTCGACGCGGCCCGGCTACCACGGCACTCCCGGCGCCATGGGGCGGCCGACCGGCCGTCCTGGCGGCTACGCGCGGCCCGTGCCGCAACCGGGGTACCGGAGACCCACGACCCTGTACCACCGGCTGCCGGCCAACCAGCTGCGGCCGCAGCCGTACCAGGGGCGGCCGTCGCCCGGCATGACGCCGCGGCCCATGCCGTCGCGGCAGTTCTCCCCGTCGCGGCCCATGCCGGCGCCGCGCTACGGGGCGCCGACGCACACCACGCCGCGCTCGTTCGGCGCGCCGCGCTCGTTCGGCGCGCCGCGCTCGTACTCGGCGCCGTCGCACTCGCGGCCGAGCTACTCGGCGCCGCGGGCCACCGGCGGCGGCTTCCGTCGCCGGTAGCGGCGCGCCGGGCGGCCCCCCGAGTCGATCAGAACGTACCGAGCGTCGTGGTCTTGCCCGCGGTGACCTCGACCTCGATGGTCTTCTCCTCGTTGTTCTGCCTGAGCGTCACCTGGTGCTTGCCCGCCGGCATGGCGTAGGTCCGCACGCCGGCCTTGGGGGCCCCCGGCGGGAGCGCCACCACGCCCGGCGCGGTCACCTCGACGATGCCGAAGGTGAGGTTGCGCTCGACCTTCTCGCCCAGCCGGATGTTGACGGCGAGGTCGTGCAGCAGGAAGGGCCGCTGGCTCCTGAGCACCAGGTTGCGGCGTCCCGGCAGCAGCACCGCGTTGAGCGGCGTCTGCCCCGCGGGCCGGCCGTCCACGAACAGGGTGGCGTTCACGCTCGAGCGGAGGTGCAGCTCGCCGCCCGGCTCGAGCTTGGCCTGGACGAGCGTCCGCTGGCCCGACGACACGGTCACGGTTCGCTGGAACGCCACGTGCCCCGGGAGCCGCGCGACCAGCTCGTGGGCGCCGCCGCGGAGCACCAGCCCGCTCGGCGGGACCCTGACCTTCTTGCCGTCGACGCTCACCTCGGCGCCCGGCGGCGTGCTCTCGAAGAGAATGGTGCCGTACCCCGGCGCGATGCCCATCGTGACCGTGTGGGTGATCGACTCGCCGCGCGGCGGGGCCACCACCGGCGTGAGCGCGTCCTGGTACCCCTCGAGCCTGAGCGTGACCAGCTTCTCCTCGCCGGTCGGGAGACCGGTGAGCGTGGCCGGCGTGACCTTCCCCGTGTCCTGGCCGGCGACGAACACCCGGGCGCCCGCCGGCTGCGAGACCAGGGTGACCGCGCCGGTCTCCAGCCGGAGCGCGAACGGCACCACGGTCTCCTCGTTGGCGCCGACGGTGACCAGGTCCTCCTTCTCCTGGTAGCCCGGCAGCACCGCGCGCACGCGGTAGGCGCGGCCGGCCTCGAGGTCGGTCAGCCTGAGGGGCGCCACCCCGCGGGTCCGCCCGTCGATGTAGACGGTGGCCCCGGTGGGCTTGCTCTCGACGGTGAGGATGCCGCGCTTGGGCGCGATGAGGCGCGGGTAGACCACGGCCGCCTGCGCCCCCAGGACCAGGAGGATCGACGCGGCCAGCATGATCTTGATCGAGGCGGGGGTGCCCCCGGCGACGCCGCGGGCGCCCGTGTACCGCTCACGCGGCCCGGAGGTGGCCAGCCGCCCGGCCACGTCGATCCGCTCCTCGTAGTAGCCGAAGTTCTTGAGCTGGACCTTCGCTGCGTTGAGGTCGAAGGTGACCACGCACTCGGTGGCCACGCCCGGGTAGGAGTTGATGCTCACGGACGACGCCGCGTTGGCCACGATGTAGAAGCCCAGGCCCGCGCCGCCCACCTTGCGGTCGATCTGGTCCGACGCGTGCAGGCACTTGTCGAGGAACTTGACGACCGTGTCCTTGGTCAGGGTACCGTAGGGGTCGCGCACCGAGACCGCGAAGGTGTCGCCGTCGCAGGCGTACTGCACCAGCGCCTTCTGCTCCAGGCGCAGCGACAGACGCGACTTGGTCGGCACCTCGGCGAACACCGCCTTGCCGCCCTGGTCGACCGGCGCGTCGTACAGCGCGTTCATGAGCAGCTCGTCGATGGACTGCTCGATGCCCTCGCGGTACTTGCGCCTGACCCCCATGGCGCCGGCGAAGTCCGAGATGGCCGCGATGGCCACCGACTTCTCGTTGTAGTCCCCGACCAGCATCGAGTAGACGCGCACGCCCCAGGGCATGGTCTTCTCGACGCCGAACACGTCACCGTGCAGGATGCGGGTGGCGACGCTGGAGACCCAGACCGCCTGGAGCTCGTCGGCCACCATCACGTTGCGGATGCGTGTGTCCTTGAGCAGGTTGACGGTGAGCCCCAGGTCGGCCGTCGGAATGATCACGACGAGATTGGCGGACTCCTTGAGGCGGTCGAGCAGCAGCTTGAGCTGCGCGTCATCGCGGCCCGAGGAGGCGTACACCACCAGCTCGGTCTCGAGCTTGCCCGCGGCGAGCTCCGATACCTGAGTGACACTCTCGACGACCGCACCGGCGGCCATGAGGCCGGCCGTCAGCTTCTTCTGGAGCTGCCGTTCGGCGGCGATGGCTACGACGCGCTTGCTCAGCATGCGGATCCCTTTTCCGTCGGTCGGAGCGGTGCTCTCCAGGCTCCTGCGCTCGGCTCGGGCTCGATCCCCTTCCCATCACCTCTCGTGTCTCATGCGCGGTGCCCACCCTGCCGGGGATAGGAGTGTGCCGCTAACCGCGCTATTTTACGCGGAAATGAAAACCCTGTCAAAAAAGCCTGTTAGGACTGTGAGCCCCATGGCAGTGGGGTGAGGTCGCACTGCGTCATACAGGGCGCGGGCGCCAGATGCCGCTGGCGCCAGCGTCACTCCGCTGGGAAGAAGCTGTCATACGCGAACTGCGGCATCCGCCCGAACGTGATCGCGCCGAACAGGTTGATCGCGATGCCGACGAGGATGAGGGTGCGGGCGGTCCAGCCGAGGCGCCGTCCGCCGAGCGCGAGCAGCAGCACCAGGAAGACGGTGTAGTCGAGGCTGAACCGGTAGCCGAACTGCACCCAGCCGTCGTTCTGGTACAGGGCGTGGGTGACGAAGATGGGCAGGACCGTGAGCCAGAGGGGCCAGTGGAGGCGGCCGCGGATCTTCGGCCACAGGAGCAGGAGGAAGACCGGCGTGGTGAGGAACAGGCTCATGCCGTGCCAGCTCACCTGCACGTACGGGAACTTGGCCAAGATCCGGGGCGTCAGCACCAGGAAGGCCGCCAGGTTGCGTGACAGGAAGTGGTAGTTGAAGAGACCCCAGCGCTGGATGCGGGCCGTCCAGCGCACGTTGAGGTAGGTGTGGCCGAACTCGGTGAACGAGTCGAAGCGCGCGTAGTTCATGGCCGCGGCCACGAGCCCGAGGACCAGCACGGGCGCGCCGAAGCGCACGAGCAGGCCCACCACCCGGCGCCAGTCCGTGGCCCGCAGGAAGCCGGCCTCGGCCGCGTCCGCGCGGCGCGAGATCCGCACCGCCTCCCACACGAACAGCGGGAACATGAGCGTCGCCGGGAGCGCGCGCGAGAGGAAGGCGAGCCCGAGGAAGACGCCCGCCCACACCGGGGCGCGCGCGCCGATGGCGCACCACGCGTAGCCGATGGTGCACAGCACCACGACCACGTGGGCCGTGTACCAGACCTGGCCGATGACCGCGGAGTAGTAGAAGACCGTGCCGAGGCCGAACAGGGCCGTGAGCCACAGGTCGTCGGTCTCGGTGCGTGCCGCGAGCTCCTCCTCGCGCAGGCGCCGCAGCAGCATGAAGAGCAGCATCGGCGCCAGCGCCGCGAGCAGCACGTTGAAGATGACGTCGTTCATCTGCATCCCGAAGATGGCCACGAAGGGCATCATCAGGACCGCCGGGAACGGCGGGAACGACACGTAGTAGCGGAAGGTGCGGCTCTGCACCGAGCCGGGCTCGAGGGTCAGGACCTCCCCCTTCGTGGTGCGGAAGCGGTTCTGACCCCCCACGCGCAGGCCCGCGCCGCGCACCTGGCGGCCGCCCTCGAGGGTCAGCTCCTCGACCCGGGCCCAATCGTTCTCGTGCGGCGGTTTCTGGCGCATGTCGAGCCGGCCGTGCAGCAGCGAGTCGGCCAGGTAGACGTAGTGGTTGTCGGCGGAGTGGCGCTTCAGCCGCCCGCCCGAGGCGCCGAGGTAGGCCGCCAGCGCCGCGACGTAGATGCAGAGCGGGGTCCGCAGCCGGGCGAGCTTCACTTGGTCCCCCTGTGGTACACGGTGACGAGCGGCACCCCCTCGAGGTCGAGGACGCGCACCGGTCGCAGGGTGCCGTAGATCTCCCACAGCGCCGGGTCGTAGCGGTTGAAGTGCTGCTCGTGGATCACGAGCGCCCAGCTCGACTGGCGCATGCCCGGCTCCTCGAGCTGCCAGACATCGGCGATGTCCTTGCGCATGAGCCCGTCGCGCTTGTAGTAGATGATCGAGTCGGTGTTCATGTCGTGGGGGTAGAGACGCGCGCCCGGCTCGAGCGTGCGGTTGAGCCACGGCAGCAGGCCGCGCGGCGAGTAGCCCCAGAACTGGCGATTCATGCCGCGGGAGGCCCCGCCGCTCGGGCCCCCGGCCAGCAGGTTGTAATGGGAGAGCCCGTACGGGTGGGCGCGCGCCGTCTCGCACACGGCCGGCAGGCAGACGACGATGCCGAGGGCGACGCTGGCCACGACGGCGGCGCGGCGCAGGCGCGGGCGCCGCGCGGCGAGCCATGTCTCGGCCCCGCGGGCCGCGGCCTCGAAGCCCACGGCCGCGAGCAACGCGAGGAACGGCATGGCCGGCATGAAGTGCTTCATGCCGCCGAAGATGGGCGTCCGGCCGGTCATGAACAGGGCCAGCGGGAAGAGCGTCAGGAGCAGGAGGAACAGGCCCGGCAGCAGCAGCGGGCGCCGATCGGGGTCGCCGTTCGCCGCGGCGGGCCGCTTGACGCCCGTGGGGCCGGGGGCGTTGCTGTCCGGCTCCGGCGGCGCGCCAGCCGCGGGCGCCGCGCGCCGCGCGCTGCAGGCGGCGATCCGCTCGCGCGCGGCCAGGGCGGCACCGGCGAGCGCGAGGACGAGCGTCGTCACCGGCACGGTCAGGGCGGTCACGACGAGCGGGTAGTGCCAGGGGAACGGCGGCACGTTCCAGTTCCGGCCCAGGTACTCGATGTTGTAGTAGACGTGGTGGAGGTGGAAGCGCACGTACTCGAGGAAGCGCGGCCACGTCTGGTACCACAGCCATGGCCAGAGCAGGAAGAAGACCAGGGGCCCGAGCACGGCCAGCGACGGGATCCACCAGGCCTTGGGCAGCGCGCGACCGTGGCGCCGCGACGTGAGGAGCGCGGCCACCCAGTGGATCCCGAGCAGCAGCGGCAGGAACCAGGCGTTGTGCTTGGTGCCGAGGGCGAAGCCGAGCGCGACGCCGGCGACGATCGCCCAGCGCCGCGAGGTGAGCGAGCGCCAGTAGGCGTAGGCGGTCGCGAACCACAGGACGTTGATCGGCTGATCGAACGTCGCGATCTGGGCGTGGAAGAAGGGGTGGGGCATGGCCGCGGTGAGCACGGCGGCCACCAGCGCGCCGCGGCGTGAGGCGAGGCGCACGCCGAGGAGGTAGACCAGGCCCACGAGCAGGCCCGACAGGGCGCAGGTCGGCAGGCGGTGCGCCGTGATGTGGCTCGCCAGCGGGATGGTGGCGTGCCGTTTCTGGCAGTTGCACCGGTGGAAGATCCGCCACGAGACGCCGAACAGGACCTTGGCGACCGGCGGGTGCTCGTGGTTGTAGGAGAAGTGGCGGGCGACGTCGGCCGGCGAGAACGAGCGGCCCGGGCGCCCGGCGCGGAGGTTGTCCCCGAGCCCGCTGAACCAGCCGAAGTACTGCTCGCCGGCCTTGAAGTAGTAGGCCTCGTCGCGCGAGATCCCCTCGATCCGCTGCGCCGCGACGAGGACGGTGAAGACCATGACGCCCAGGATGAGGGCCGTGATCCGGTCGCGCCGCGAGACCCCGGCCTCGTGGCGCCGCAGCAGCTCCGGCGGCGCGGCCGGCGCGGCCACGAGCTGCAGGGGCCCGCCGCCGCGGCCGCTCATTGGCGGGCCTCCGCCGCGAAGCAGAAGTGCCGCGCGTAGGGCCTGGGCGACGAGACCTCGAAGGTCACGTCGTGGACCTGGCCGGCGAGGGCCGCGGTGTCGAGGTCGAGGGGCTTCCAGCCGTCACCCGAGCCCTGCCAGGTCTGCCCGACCTCGCGGCCGTCGACCAGCACCCGCAGGAGCACGCGGCCGTCGGCGATCTTGCGTTGGTGGTAGTCGTGCAGCCCGGTCCGCACGGCCAGGCTCCGGCCGAGCGTGGCGACGAAGGTGACCCGCACCTGCGCGCGATCGACGGGCTGCACGTAGAGGCAGCGCCGGGCCGTGTAGTCCGGCTCCAGCACCCGGAGCGCCACGTGGTTGTGGCCGATGCCCGGGCACTGGATCCTGTCCCCGCCGAGCACGCACTCCGCTTCCTGGCGCTCACCGCGCCAGCGCGACACGCGCGCCTGGCGCCACGCCTCGAGGAAGTCGTAGACCACGTGCGCGCGCGGCTGCTCGTAGAGCGTCACGGTCACGCGGCCGAAGCGTTCCTGGCGCACGCGCCGGACCCCGGGGCGCCTGGTCTCGGGAGCGCGGCCGCCGCGGACCGACACCTCGAAGAACCGGCCGAAGCGGGCCGCGTCCATGCGCGCCTCCTCGGCGCTGAGGATGACGTCGCCGAGGTGGAGGCGGCCGATGGGATCGGACCAGGCCGGCGCGAAGAGCACCAGGTCGCCGGGCCGCTTCTCCGCGCGCACGAAGGCGGCGGCGCGCTCCCAGTCGGCCGGGCGCGGCGTGCGCAGCGGCGCGGTCAGGGCCACCCCGGCCTCGAGCAGGGCGAAGCCCACGAGCAGGGCCACCGCGGCCTGCGGCACGACGCGCCCCAGCCGGGACGCACCCCCGCCGCCGTCGGGCACGGGCGGCGCCGCCGGGGTCGCGTCGGGTCCGGGAGGGGCGATGGCGGGGGGCTCGTCCGCCGTCATGGCGGCGTATGTATCACAGATCACGGGCGCGCGCCGAAGGGCCCGGCCGCGGCTCACGGGGAGTCGTCGTACGTCCGGGGCCCGGCGGGCCGAGTCGCAGGGCTCGCGGGCGGCGGCGCGGCGGTCGCGGGAGCCGCGGTCGAGATCGGCTCCATGAAGAACTTGGGATAGAGCAATGGCCGCACCTTCTCGGTGGCCGCGCCCGCCCCCGAAAAGACATGGGGCATGTCGCGCTCGTCGGCCACCGTCACGGTGCGGTAGCGCTGCTGCAGCCCCGGCCACTGGTGCCACTGGGTCCGGCTGTCCATCACCACCAGCGCCCACTTCTGCCCCTGGATCGACTCGACGAGACCGCGCGGGAAACCGTAGCCGGCGCGCCGCACGTCCCACAGCCCCATGCGGTGGAAGTGGGCCTCCTTGCCGGCGAGGACCGCGTAGAACGGGTGGTCGGGGACGAAGACCGGCCCCGGCGCCTGCCGCAGCCGCGCGATGAGGCGCTCCCCCGCGGCTCGGGATTGCGCCGTCGGCAGGAAGGGGCGCGGATCGTAGACCCGCACGGCGAGCTGCGCCGTCAGGAGCAGCGCGCCCGCCGCGGCGAAGAGGGCGCGGCCGGTCCCTTCCGCCTGCGGCGCGGCGTACGCGCGCCCGGCGAGCGTCGCCAGCGCGAGCGCCGGGAACGCCACGCCCGGGATGAAGGCGTTGGCGAACGCCCACTGCGTGCCGAAGCCGACGCACGAGATGGCGAGGCCGGCGCCGGCCACCAGCGCCCAGAAGAAGGTGGTGCGCGTCAGGTGCCGCCGGACGATGAGCAGCACGAAGAGCGCGACCAGCAGGCCGAGGGTGATCGGCTCGTGCTTGAGCAGGATGAGCGGCGTGTCGAGGAACGCGCGCTTCGCGTAGAAGTCGTGGTTCTGGTGCAGGCGGTAGATGTAGGTCCAGAACCACCCGCCGGAGCTGCGCTGCAGGAGCCCCCCGATGAGTCCGAGCGTGGCGCCGGCGGTCAGCAGGAAGAGGGGCAGGCTGCGCCAGCGGAAGAGGAGCAGCCCGAGGCTGGCGCACACGATGAACGCGCTGGCGGTCTGCTTGGTCAGGAGGGCCAAGCCCATGATCACGCCCGCCAGGGCAACCCGCGCGAGGTCCCCATGATGGTAGGCGACGAGGTAGAGCCCGCCGGTGACGAGCGCCAGGAAGAGGCTGTCGTTGCGGACGACGTCGTACCACGCGCCGCAAAACGGGAACGCCGCCGCCAGGAGCCCCGCCGGGACGAGCGCGACGGCGACGGGTGCCCCCTCCCGCCGCGCGGCGCGATACCCGAGGACCATGACCACGCCGAGCGAGGCGATCGAGACCAAGCGGCCCAGCACGTAGTGGAGCCCGACGAGCTTGCCCAGGGCCGCCACCACTGCCGGGTAGAGCGGCGTGTACAGGTAGGACACGAAGTCGACCGACGGGGGGCCGTAGAGCGGCTGCCCCTTCATGATGCGCCAGGAGTGGACGAGCATGCCGCCCTCCATCCACTCCAGGTCGAAGGGGTAGCCCGCGCGCCGCCACAGGACGTACGCCAGCAGGGCGAGCTGCCCGAGGCAGGCGAGGGCCAGCAGCCTGCGCCCCCACACGCCGAGGAGGCCCGCGAGGCGGGCGGCGCGGCTCACGGTCGGCTCCGGCGGGGTGCGGGGCGCACCATGGGCCCCGACGGTAGTCGGGCGGCCCGGGCGCGTCAATCACTCGCGCAGGGCCGCGAGGAAGGGCGCCCCGTAGAGCCGGAGCTTCTTCGGGCCCACGCCGGCGACGGCGAGCAGCTCGGCCTCGCTCCCGGGTCGGTGCGCGGCCATTTCGGCGAGCGTCGCGTCGCCGAACACGACGTAGGCCGGCACGTTGCGCTCGTCGGCGAGCCGCCGGCGCAGCGCGCGCAGGCGCGCGAGGACTTCGGTATCGCTCTCGCCGCACCGTGGCGCACCCGCGACCGCCGCGGCTCGTGGCGGCGGCCGGAGGCGCGCCCGCGCCGCGGCCGCGGCCTCCCCGAGCACGTCGCTCCCGAGGCAGCGGTCGCACGCGACGCGGCACGGCCCGATGCGCTCGTCGAAATGCCGCACCAGGCGCTGGTGCCGGCACCCACCCCGCTCGAAGAACTCGAAGAGCTGCCGCACCTGCCGCTTGCGGCGGGCCACAATCGCCGCGTCGCCGTCTTCGGTCAGCCGCTCGTAGCTCGCGACATCCGCGAAGGAGTAGAAGGCCACGCAGTCGGCCGGCAGCCCGTCGCGGCCCGCGCGGCCGATCTCCTGGTAGTAGCTCTCGAGCGAACCGGGCAGGTCGCGGTGGATGACGAAGCGCACGTCGGGCTTGTCGATGCCCATGCCGAAGGCCACTGTGGCCACCATGACCTCGATCCGGTCCCGCCGAAACGCCTCCTGCGCCTCCGCGCGCGCCGCCGCTTCCATTCCCGCGTGGTAGGCGCCGGCGCGGATGCCGCGGTCGCGCAGGAACGCCGCCGTGGCCTCGGCGGCGCGGCGGTTGAGGCAGTAGACGATCCCGCTCTGCTCGGGCCGCGCCCGTACCAGGCGCAGGATGGCCTCGCGCACGGGCGGCGTGCCGGCGCCCTTGCGACGGGCGTGCAGCCTGAGGTTGGGCCGGAAGAAGGACCCGCGCACCACCAGCGGATCGACCATGGCGAGCTGCAG
>JACRCY010000446.1 GCA_016218785.1 Deltaproteobacteria bacterium | reverse complement strand
GGGGAGGCGGCGCGGCCGCCACTGGCGGAGGCGCGGCCGGCGCGGCCGGTGCGGCTGGTGCCTCCTGGCCGGTGCGCTCGCCGAAGTAGTGGTACGCCGCGATCTGATCGATGCGGTGCAGGACGAAGTGCTGCGCCAGGTGGCGGGTCAGCGCGTCGTAGACGCTGCCGGGGAGGCGCATGCCGTTCTCGTCGAAGGGGCTGACGAGCCACTGTCCCGGCCGGCCCACGACCGGGAGGTTGGTGACCTCGCTGGTCTTCACGATCTTGCCCGAGGGGCACTCGACATGGACCAGTTGCGTGCTGCTCCGGTCCTCGCTGACCAGGTGCACGAGGAAGCTGTGCCCCTGCCCGTGGGCCCGCTCGAAGTCGTCGTAGTGCGTGGCCGCCGGCACGGCCGCGTAGACGTCCTCGGCGATCCACGACGCGACGAGGCTGCGGCCGAGGCGGAGCGCCTGCTCGAGCGCGCGGCGCGGCAGCAGGTGCATGCCGACCATGATGTCGCCGACCTCGCCGTTCTGGCTGCCGTTGACCACCTTCTCGCCCACGACGCGGCCGCGCGAGTCCTTGAGCCGGAACCGGAGCGTGGCGGTGGCCTGCGGGAGGAAGTGCTTGGCGTCGGCGACCGCGCCGCCGTAGAGGAACAGCCCCATGAACATCCGGTACTTCGAGGCCAGCAGGTGGAGGACCTCGGTCTCGAGCACGTAGTCGGCGGTCCCCTGGACCTTCACGTCGGAGAAGAGGCGCGTCGAGTGGACCTGGTCGATGATGCTCTGGTGCAGCTCCTGCCAGGCGTTGGGGACGAAGTCGCTGCGGGAGGTGACGTCGGAGCCGCGCGTGACCACGGTGAAACCGAGACCGACGAAGATGACGTGCTTGACCTCGGTCGATGCCCCCTCGACCTCCGGCAGCGGCCGGCGGTCGACGGGGGGCGCGACCATGATGGTCTTGCCGGTGGGGCGGTAGGCGAAGGGCTCGCCCGGGATGACCCGCAGGTTGGCCGGCGGCGGCCCGCAGGCGGCGAGGAGGGCGAAGCCAGGGAGGAGGGCGACGGCGACGCGGAGCCTCATCGCGCCCCTCCCGCCAGCGCGGCCGAGAAGCCGGCGTCCTCGAGGAGCGCCGCGGCCAGCGCGTCACCGAACATGACGAACGGGTCGTAGTTGCTCATCGGGGCGCGGAAGGCGATCTCCTTCTGGCCCTGCCACAGGACGCGCCCGGTGGCGCCCTCGACGAGCCGCAGCGTGAGGCGGCCGATGAGGACGTCGAACTCCTGCACGTGGCGCGAGAAGCCGAAGGTCTCGATGCTCCCGCGCAGCAGCACCAGGCCCGGCGGGTAGGTCGGCTGCGGGAAGGGCACGGGTGCACCGAGGTCGAGGTAGTCCTTGTAGGCGCGCACGCCGCGCCGGCTGAACGAGCTGTGGATGCAGTCGAGGAGCTTGGGGGCGAGGTGCGGGTACCAGTAGGTCCTGAGGAGCGGGCCGTACTCGAAGTTCTCCTCGTTGTAGAGCCCGCCGACCGGCGACACCGTGAGGTCGTCGAGGGCCCCCAGCACCAGGACGCTCTGGGTCTGCGGCGCCCGCGTCGTGACGTTCCGGTACTCCGCGATCTTCTGCAGGTCGTACTCGGGCTGCCCGTAGGGGCGCGCGGGCGTGGTGCACGCGAAGAGGAAGGCGAGGAAGACCGCGCCGACGCCGATGCGGACGCGCGTCACGGCATCTCTCCGAGCGTCTTGAACGGACGGCTGGGGAGGTCGGGGCTCGCCTCCTTCAGCTCGGGGTTGCCAGGGACGGTCTGCGTCTGCGTCTTGGTCCGCTCCGGCATCTGGATCCCGGTGAAGCCGGTGGCGGTCGTGGTCTTGGTGGTCGTGACGACGTAGCTCCCCTGCCGCGACTGCGACTGGGTGACGGTCACCGTGATCCGCTTGAACCCGGGCCCCACGAACCACCAGTCCTTGCCCTGGGGCAGGGGCGCGTTCTGGACGGTGCCGCCGCAGGCGGCGCCGAGCCACGCGACGGCGGCGAAGGCCAGCGACAGGCCGACGAGCAGGCGGCCCCACCCCGGCTTCCACGACTCGAACACGCGCATGCGACCCCCTCGGGCAGCCGGTCAGGCCAAGAAGCCGAAGTAGCGCTCCGGGAGCTCGTCGAAGGCCAGCTGTCCGCCGCACTCGGCGCAGCGGAAGCGAGGCACGGCGTAGCTGGCCCCCTCGCGCACGAGCGCGACGGTCTGCAACAGGCGCGACTCGTCGCGCTCGCAGTCGTCGCAGTGGTAGGGGGCCTGGAACGAGATGACGCGCCCGCGGCCGAGGAACGCCGGGAGCAGCGAGGCCTGCGTGGTGAAGGCGACGGAGCAGCGACTGAAGGTGTACTCGGGGACCTGCGCCAGCTCGCGCAGGAACGCGGTCCAGCGACGCGATCCCTGCGAGTTGATGTAGCGCACGCCGGCCGCGTCGAACTCCACCCGACCGTGGAGCGCGGTCTCGAGGCCGGCGAACGAGGTGGTCTCGACGAAGTCGCCGTCGAGGAAGACGCGCAGCACGTCCCCCTCCTCGACGACCTCGAAGAGGACGATCGCCTCGAGCTTCTGGCGGGCCTCCGGGAGCAGCCCCTGGAACTCGAGCCCCAACGTGCGCCCGTCGTCGCTGCGCCAGACCACGCGGGCGTCCGCGACGATGATCTGGCCGGGCCCCGAGCCCTCGATGCGGGCGCGTACGATCGGCACCGGGCCCAAGGGGTCCTGCAGCACCACCTTGGCACCCGTCAGCGAGACGTTCTCGACGCGGCCGGTCCACATCCGGGTGCCGCCGTCCAGCCGCGCCATCAGCTCGGCGTTCACGCGGCGGCTGCCGCGCCGGGGCACCTTCAGCAGGTCGGCGACGTGGCAGAAGAACTCCTCGCCGATGGTCGGCATCACGAGGGCATCGTCGCAGCCGGCCTCGGCCAGGCGATCGAGCACCGCGCGGGTCAGGATGCCGGTGAGCACGAGCATGACCCGGCACCCCTTGAGCTCGGGGTCGGCCTTGATGCGCCGGCAGACCTCGTAGCCGTCCAGGTCGGGCATGTCGACGTCGAGGACCGCGACCTTCGGCTTGAGGCGCCGCGCCGACTCGAGGGCGTCGCGGCCGGTGCTGACGACGTGCCGGGAGAGCCCGAGACGAGAGCAGGCCCGCGTGCCGAGCAACCGGAGCACCTCGGAATTGCTGGCAGTCAGAACGTGCGCCATGGCGTTCCTTCAGCCTCCGACGGGACATTCTATGCGGGTGCCCGGCGCCTGTCACCACGCAAGTGCGGGGGGCCTCCCGCAGCGGCGTGCCGGGATCGCGGTAAGAGCCCAGGTGCTTCTTGGGAGGGCTCAACGTTCAACGTTGAACGGTTGGCCCCGTCCACCCGTGGTACAGTACGCCGCCGAGGGGCCTCGCGAGTGCGCTACTGCCAGCAATGCGGGCAGCTGTACGCCGACGGTGCGACCTTCTGCACGCAGGACGGCCAGCCCCTCCATCCCGGCGGCCTGGACCTGGAGCCCGGGACCATGGTGGGCGAGTACCAGGTCACCCGCAAGGTCGGGGCCGGCGCCATGGGGGACGTCTTCGCCGGCGTCCACCCGGTGATCGGCAAGCGGGTCGCCATCAAGGTGCTGAAGGAGACCCTGGTGGCGGACCAGACGATGGTGCAGCGCTTCGTGCAGGAGGCGCGCGCGGTGAACGCCATCGGCCACCCGAACATCATCGACGTGTTCGCCTTCGGCCAGCTGCCGGACGGACGCTGGTACTTCGTCATGGAGCTGCTCGAGGGGGAGAGCCTCGAGGACCTCCTCGCCCGCCGCGCCATCTCCGTCGACGAGACCCGGCGCTACCTCGAGCAGGTCTGCGCGGCGCTCGGCGCGGCCCACGCCGAGGGGATCGTCCACCGCGATCTGAAGCCGGGCAACATCTTCATCGCCACGCCGCGCCACGGCGCCACGTACGTCAAGGTGCTCGACTTCGGCGTGGCCAAGCTGATCCGCGGCGCCGAGGGAGCGCTCAGCCTGAAGACCGGCGCCCCCATCGGCACCCCCTGCTACATGTCGCCGGAGCAGGTGCGGGCACGTCGTGACGTGGACCGCCGCAGCGACATCTACTCGTTCGGGGTCATCCTCTTCGAGATCTTCACGGGGCGGGTGCCGTTCATGCACCCCTCCCATTTCCAGGTGCTGAGCGACCACGTGACCGAGTTGCCGCCGGTGCCGTCGTCGATCCGGCCGGTGCCGCCCCGGCTCGAGTCGCTGATCCTGCGCTGCCTCGCCAAGGACCCCGGCTCGCGTCCGCAGTCGATGCGCGACGTGGAGGTCGAGCTGGCGCTGGTCTTCGAGAACGAGGCCCGCGAGCTGCGCCACGTGCTGGGCGGCGAATCGACGAACCGGCGGATGGCGGCCGTCGGCGAGGTGGTGGTGCCGCAGGCCTCCGCCTCGGGGGCGTTCGAGTCGGCGCAGTCGGGCGCTCACCACTCCTCCCCGGGGCCGCCGGCCGAAGGGGCGACGTCGCAGGTCGCCACGGTTCCGCGGCGGGGCCTGCTCTCGAGCCCGGCGTGGCTCGCGGCGCTGGTGCTGGCCGGTGCGCTGCTGATCGCCGGGGTGATCTTCCTCGTCCGCCGCTGAGAGGGACCACCGCCATGCGTCGGTCGTCGTCGCCGCGCTCCGTGCTCGCCGGCGTGCTGCTGGCCGCGGCCGCGGCGCTCAGCCGCCGGCCTGGATCACGACGTTGTCGATGAGGCGCGTGGCGCCGAAGAAGACCGCCAGCGCCATGACCACGGGGCGCTCGAGCCGGGCCACCGGCTGCAGCGTCTCGGCGTCCCGCGCCTCCACGTAGTCGATCCGCGTCGGCTGCCCTGCCGAGATGATGCCCACGGCGAGCGCGCACAGCGCGGCCACGTCGCGCTCTCCGCCGGCGGCGGCCTCGCGCGCCTTGACGAGCGCCCGGTGGAGGCAGGTGGCGCGCGCGCGATCGTCCGACGAGAGGTACGCGTTCCGGGACGACATGGCGAGGCCGTCGGGCTCGCGCACGGTCGGGATGCCGACGATCTCCACGTCGAGGTCGAGGTCGCGGGCCAGGCGCCGCACGACCTGCAGCTGCTGGTAGTCCTTCTCGCCGAAGATGGCGACGTGGGGCTTCACGGCGCAGAAGAGCTTGGCCACGATCGTCGCGACCCCGCGGAAGTGGCCGGGTCGCCGCTCGCCGCACAGGCCCCGCGCCAGGTCCTTGACCTCGACGTAGGTCTGGTAGCCGGGCGGGTACATGTCGCCCGCCTCGGGCAGGTAGACGACGTCCGTGCCGGCGCCGGCGGCCTTGGCGAGGTCCCCCTCCAGGTCCCGCGGGTAGCGCGCCAGGTCCTCCCGCGGGCCGAACTGCGTCGGGTTGACGAAGATCGACAGGACGAGGACGTCGCCGCGGGCGCGCCCCTCCTCGAGGAGCGTCACGTGGCCGCGGTGGAGGTAGCCCATCGTGGGCACGAAGGCGATGCGGCGGCCGGCACGGCGCCAGGCGTCGGCGCGGGCGCTCACCTCCTTGGGGGTGCGGATGATCTCGGGCGCTGGCATGGGAGGGGGCCGCGCTACCTGGCGTGGTTGGTCGCGTGGGAACCCGACGGGCTCTGCCCGGCGGGTTCCGTCGCGGGAGGGGATGGGAACCCTCCGAGGGTTCCCATTTCAACGGAGCCGTAGGGCGCGCCGCCGCCGCCGGTCCCGTCGGCCGTCCCGTTGGCTACCGGCTCCCGGGAGTGGACGGTGTGCTCCTCGCCCGGGAACCGCCCCGCGCGCACGTCCTTCGCGTAGGACTCGACGGCGGTCCGGATGCGCAGCGCCAGGTTCTCGTACCGCTTGACGAAACGCGGCCGGAACGAGTCGTCCATGCCGAGGAGATCGTAGATGACGAGCACCTGGCCGTCGCAGCAGGGTCCGGCGCCGATGCCGATGGTGGGGATGCGCAGCCGCGCCGTGATCTCCTGGGCGAGCTCGCCGGGGATGCCCTCCAGCACGATCGAGTAGGCGCCGGCCTGCTCGAGCGCGACCGCGTCGTCGAGGATGGCCTTCGCCGTGGCCTCGTCGCGCCCCTGGACCTTGAAGCCGCCCATCGTGTGCACCGACTGCGGCGTCAGGCCGACGTGACCCATCACCGGGATGCCGATCTGCGTGAGGCGACGGACCAGGTCCGCGTGCCGGGCGCCCCCCTCGAGCTTGACCGCCTCGGCGCCGCCCTCCTTCAGCACGCGCCCGCAGTTGAGCACGGCCTGGTCGAGGCCCGCCTGGTACGACAGGAACGGCATGTCGCCGACGAGGTGCGCGCGCGAGGCGCCGCGCGCCACCGCCCGGCAGTGGTAGATGACGTCCTCGAGGGTGACCGGCAGGGTGTTGGGCTGCCCCTGCACGACCATGCCGAGGGAGTCCCCCACGAGGAGGACCTCGATCCCGGTCTGGTCCAGGAGCCGGGCGAAGGTGGCGTCATACGCGGTGAGGACCGTGATCCGCTGCCCGTCCTGCTTCATCTTCTGCAGGGTGTGCACGGTGACCTTGGCCACGGTTGCACCCGTCTTTCTGGCGCCTCGGCGCCGATTGCTGCCTGCTGCCTAGTGGGCCGCCAATGGGATGTAGTGCTGCGTCCCGGCCTTCGTCCTCCGGATGACCGCCAGGAGCTCGTCCCGATCCTTCGGCGAGCCCACGAAGTCGATCTCCGACGTGTTCACCACCAGCAATGGCCCGTCGTCGTAGTGGAAGAAGTAGTAGCGGTAGGCCCGCGCCACCTCCTCGACGTAGTCGGCGGGAGGCACGAACGCCTCCTCCCCGTCCTCCCTGGCGTCGTGCGCGCGTTTCTTCAGGCGCGCGAGCAGGACGTCGGTCCGCGCCTGCAGGTAGACGACCAGGTCGGGCCGCGGCACGCGGGGGCAGAGGATGGCGTAGATCTTCTCGTGGAGCGCCAGCTCCGCCGGCGTCAGGTTCACGGTCGCCAGGATGCGGTCCCGCGCGAAGGTGAAGTCGCTCGCCACGCCGCCGCGCTGGAAGAGGTCCTCCTGCCCCAGGGAGTCGTGCTGCTGGTAGCGCATGAGCAGGAAGAAGAGCTGCAGCTGGAAGGCGTAGCGCCGCCGGTCCTTGCAGAACTCGCGCAGGAAGGGGTTGTCCTCGACGCGCTCGAGGACGAGCCTGGTCCCGAGGCGCTCGGCGATGATCCGCGCCAGGCTGGTCTTGCCCACGCCGATGGGGCCTTCGACGGCGATGTAGCGGGGACGGTCTGGCACGCAGCGCTGGCGCGACTTCGGGTTGGCGCGACCTCCGGACTTCAGAGTATAGGAGAGGGATGCCGGCTGTCCAGGAGTCGCGGCGATCGAGCCGGGGCGTCAGCGCCGCGCCCGGGGTGCGAAGGTGACCGCGAAGGAGAGGCGGGCCCCGCTGCGGAAGGCGGCGGTGGGGAAGCGCCACGCCGCGACGCGCTTGTAGACGCAGCCCTTCACCGCGCGGTCGGCGCCATCGACCTGTGCCTCCATGGGACGGCCGCGATCGTCGATGGCGAGCGACACCGCCGCGCGCGCCCTGGAGCCCGGGCCGAAGGGGGGCACGGTCGGCCGGCAGGCCCGGAGCGCCTCCGCCCGCTTCCGGATCAGCGGCACGACCTTGCCGCGGTCCACGATCCAGGGCACCACGATGTCGCTCAGACGCGCCTCGGCGGGCACCGGGGTGATCCGCGAGCGCGGGTCCTTCGCGAGGGCGGCGACGTGGGCGCGGGCGCGGCGTGCGTACTGGTCGCCCGGGAGGACCGCCAGGAACTGCTCGAACGCGTAGCGCGCCTCGGGCGGGCGGCCCGCGTGGAGGTGGGCGAGGCCGTCGTAGTAGTGGCGGTCGCCGTCCGGGACGAAGAAGACGCCGCGCTCGGGCTCCATGCTGGCGCGGTGCGGATCCAGGTCCAGGGCGCGGCGCATGATCTCGCGCGAGGCGTAGACCTGCTCGTCGCGGTCGAGGGCCACGGCCAGCCCGAAGAGGTGCAGCGCGGTGGACGCGGGTTCGATCGCAGGGACGGCCAGCGCGAGGCGGTAGCGACGGATCGCCTCGTCGAGCAGCCCCGCCCCCATCGCCGCCTCGGCAGAGTTCCCGAGCACGACGTCGGGCCGCCCGATCTCCGCCTGGTACGACGAGGCACGGTCGTACTCGGTGATGGCCTCGGTGAACCGGCCGAGGCGCGAGAGCTCGATGCCCAGCTTGAAGGACATGTCGGGGTCGTGCACGTAGGCCGGGTCGAGGGCGCGTACCTGCCGCCAGGCCGCGATCGCCCGGGCCGGATCGTGGAGGAGGTCGGCGTAGACGGTGCCGGAGTGGTAGTGGGGGTCGGGCTCGTGGGGCCGGTCCTGGCTGGCCCGGCGGTACAGATCGAGGGCCTGGAGCGCCAGCTCGCGCCGGGCGCCGGGCAGCTGCCGCGCGCGGTCGAGCGTCTCGGCCGCGGCGGCCATGGCCGCCTCGTAGGACTTGCGCCGGGCGGCGGCCGCCTTGGCCGGGTCCTCGGCGCCGGCCGCAGTCCTCGCGGCCAGCACGGCCGCCAGGAGGAGCAAGGCGCGGCGCCACATCGACATGCTGCCGAAGTATACGCGCGCAGTGGCGCTCAGGCCTTGTTGCCGGGACGACGACGCCCCCGGCCCCAGGCGCCAACCAGCAGCAGGCCCACCAGGAGGACGCGGTCACCGCCCGCGTCGGGGGCCCCGCCGGCGCCACCGCCGCAGTCGCACCCCGAGGGCTTCGCCTCCAGGTCGGAGACGACCGCGTCGCAGTTGACGTCCTGGCCGTCAGCCGCGCGCTCCGCGGCGCCGGGGAAGATGCTGGAGTCCTCGTCGTCGCAGTCCTGCGGCGTGGTGATCGGGCAGTCGGGGCCGGACTTGTAGCCGTCGCCGTCGCGGTCCTCGCACGTCCGGCACCCCTCGTCGGGCGTGCCGCTGCAGGTGTTGTCGACGCCGTCGCCGCAGATCTCGCCCCCGATCCGCTTGGGGTGCACCGAGACGTCGGTGTCGTCGCAGTCGACGAAGTCCTGGTTGCAGTCGGGGCCGGTGGGCCAGTTGTCGCCGTCGAGGTCCACGCAGTCGACGCCGGGGCAGCCGTCGTCGATGGTGCCGTTGGCGTTGTTGTCCTTGCCGTCGCCGCAGATCTCCGTGGCGCCCGGGTAGACGGTCGGGTCGCCGTCGTCTGGGTCCCGGTAGTCCGGGTTGCACTCCGACCCGGTCGGCCAGCCGTCGCCGTCCTCGTCCACGCAGTCGACGCCCTTGCACCCGTCGTCGATGCTGTAGTTGCAGTTGTGGTCCTTGCCGTCGCACAGCTCCTCGGCACCGGGGTAGGTGAGCGGGTCGTCGTCGTCGCAGTCGCGCTGCAGGAGCGGCCCGCACCCGTCGCCCACACCGTAGCCGTCGCCGTCGTTGTCCACGCAGCCGGCGCAGGTGTCGTCGACGACGCCGTTGCAGTTGTTGTCCTGGTTGTCGCCGCAGCTCTCGGTGGCGCCCGGGTGGGTGTCGGGGTCGTCGTCGTCGCAGTCCTGCGGCCCCGGGCAGCCCTCGCCGACGCCGTAGCCGTCCTCGTCCCGGTCCACGCAGGCGCGCCCCGGGCACCCGTCGTCGACGATGCCGTTGCAGTTGTTGTCCTTGCCGTCGCCGCAGACCTCCTTGGCGTGCGGGTAGACCTCCGGGTCCCCGTCGTCACAGTCCTGGATCACGCAGGCGGTCCCGACGGGCCAGCCGTCGCCGTCCGCGTCCGCGCAGTCGACGCCGGGGCAGCCGTCGTCGATGGTGAGGTTGCAGTTGTTGTCGATGCCGTCGCCGCAGACCTCCACTGCCTTGGGGTGGATCTCGGGGTTGGTGTCGTCGCAGTCCTCGGGGCCGTCGCACCCCTTGCCCACGCCGTACCCGTCGCCGTCCGCGTCTACGCACCCCTCAGCCCGCCTCACCGAGACCTCCAGGGGCCCCTTGCGGTTGTTGAGCTCGTCGGGCTCCTTGATGAAATCGTCGGCGTCCGCGAGGACCCACGACTGGAGGACCCCCTCGGGGGCGTGGGGTCTCGCGAACGTCATGTCGAGGCATTCGCCAGCGGCGAGGGAGGGGACCCCCGTGATCAGCTCGCCCGGGTAGCCGGGCTGGGGCGGCAGCTTCCGATCGGGATACACGTCCACCCAGAACTGGGTCGCGGCCTTGGTGCCCACGTTGCAGACGCGGACGTTGTAGCGGACGGTTCCGCCGGAGTCGACCGTGGCGGAGAAGCCGGTGACGTCGAGGTCGGCGAGCGAGAGGTCGATCGAATAGGGGCCCGCGAGGTTGTTGGTTTCGAGCGTCTCCGGCTGGAAGTCGGCGCTGTCGACCATGGCCCACTGCTTGTAGACGCCGTTCGCCAGCGGTCCCGTGTCGATGGTCACCTCGGGGCAACACGCCGGGTTCTGGCCGCGGTCGACGCACAGGTAGTGAGACGCGAGGAATCCCCAGAGGCTCCCGTTGTCGTAGCACGGCGGCCATGAGTTGATGGTCCAGATGGGCGCGAGCCCGTCCACCGAGACGAACTGGTCCTCGCGGGCGCCCGCCACCGGCGCGGTCGCCTGGTTCCACCAGAAGCCGACGCGGAACGGCCCGGCTACGCGCGCGCCGACGTTGCAGACGCGCGCTTTCCACCGGATCGAGTTGGTGTTGATGGTGTGTCTGACGGCCTTGCCCCAGTCGTCCTCGCAGAAGACCAGGTCGGGGCCGACCCTGACCTCCAGGGGGCCGCTGATGAAGCCGACCTCGTTCGGGTCGTTCGGGTTGGTGCGGAGCTGGAGGTACGAGTAGTAGATGCCGTTGGGGACGTTCGCCCAGGTGAACTCGGTGAGGACTCCGGCCACGGCTGCGGCGCGCTGGTCGCCCGTGCTGCCCTTGGTGGGCGGCGTGCTGGGATTGAAGTAGATGTCGTACGTGCCCGAGGTGTCGGACACCGCGTAGTACTGTACGTCGGTGGGAGTCACCCACGGTTCGAACGTGGTGATGTCGGGCCGGGCGGCGGACGGCAGGCCGAGGACGACCAGCATGGCGGTCGCCACGAGCCAGCCGTTCGCTCCGGGTGATCCGGTGCGTCGGTCACGCGGCATGGCCCATGATACCCTGGCTGCCGCCCGGACGGCAACGCGCGGGCCCCGCCGTGCGGCGGGCGCGCACGGGGGCCGGCTACACCAGCCAGCCCTTGCCCTCGCCCTCTTTCAGCTTCCGCGGCAGGTACTCCTCCGTGATGAAGCTGATGCGCTTGTTCGAGAGGGCTTCGAGCTCGAGCTTCTTGCCGCGCTTCAGCATGTACTGGAGCTCGCGCTGCCACTCCTTGCGCTGGAACCAGGGGTAGGCGAGCATCTGCTTGGCCCGGCGCTCGTCCTCGTCCTTCAGCTTCATGGTCACGTTGTCCGGGAGGTCGTACTTCTCCTGGTCGAACGACGAGAGCCCGACGAAGCGCGCCTGCGGCACCGCCATGCGCACCGACTCGTAGGCGAGGTTGATCGACCCCTGCTTGACGACCGAGTAGATGTAGAAGCCCCACGGATCGTTGTCGACGAGGACGTAGAGCGGGATCTTCAGCTCGGTGGTGAGGCGCCGCAGCATGCGCCGCACGCCCCGCGGCGGCTGGCCCCCGCCGTGAATGAGGACGCACCTGTGCTTCTGCCAGAACTTGTCCTCGTTGAAGCGGCGCCACACGGCGTCCTTCTCGACGAGCAGCACGAACTGCGCCTCGGACTTCTTGAGCTCGACGATGTTCTCCTCGACGATCGAGGGGACGCTCCAGCCGCCCGAGCCCATGCGTCTGAGGTCGATGGTGTCGCCCGAATCGACGATGGTGAGCGGGCCGACCATGGCGCCCTTGTTGGAGGCGAAGAGGTTCAGTTCCTCGCGCAGGGCGTCGATGGTGACCTCGAGGTCCTCGATGATCGGGTCGGATTCGTCCTGCTCCTCGAAGGTGTTCTGGCGCGTGTCGCCGAGCGTGTGCTTGGCGATGTAGTAGAGGTCACGGATGCTGGTGGTCTTGCCTTGCTCCAGGAGCTCCTTGCAGGCGCTGCCCAGCAAGAACGTCTGCATGAACTTGCGGGCCATGCCGACGTTGAAGAGGATGCGCGCCTGCTTCTGGTCCCCCAGCTCGAGGATCTTCCGCCTCTCGTTGAAGGAGACGTTGGCGAGGGAGCGCAGCGGGATGGCGATGCTCGGATTGCGCTTCTGGTTCACGTCCGCAACCAGGTGCCTGGCGAGCCCCTGGAGCTTCACGTCGGTCTTCCTGGCGCGCTCGTCCATGGCTCAGCCCTCCTCCCCATCCCCGCCGTTGCCGTTGGCGTCCCCATTCCGGTCAGTCTTCCCCTTCGCCTTCCGATCGGGCTTGACCCCGCCGACCTCGAGCGCCTCCTCCTCCTCCTGCTGCCCGGTGAACTTGCTCGCCAGCCCGAGGAGCTGCTGCTGCAGCTTCCGCCGGTCGACGGGCGTCAGCTTGTGCACCGACTCGACCAGCTCGCCGATGTAGAGCTCGAAGATGGACCGGCGCTTCTCCTGGTTGCGCGCTCGCTCGCGATGATGCAGGAACACCGAGAGCTTCCGCCCGCACTCCCTCAGCGCGAGCTTGATCTCCTTGATGATCTCCGGGTAGTGCGCGACCGCCTCCTTGGACTCGGAGGTAAAGGGCACCCAGACCGACGCGATGTGGACGAAGAGCACCATCGGCCCCTGCGGCAACCCCCCGCGCGGCTGCGACAGGCCGTACTGCCGGAAGTTCGTCTCCGCGACGGCCTTGAAGATGGCGCAGGCCGACTGCTGGTACTGGAGCGGCACGCGGTTGGCGAAGCGCAGGAGCTGGATCGGCCCGAACTGCCCCGACTCGCGGGGGCCGAAGGTCTCGTCGTCGTCCTCGGCCTTGCCGAGCAGCTCGCCGCCGTACGCGAGCCCAGCCTCGATCGCGAACGGGTTGCCGCGGTAGACCGTCGGCGGCCGCGTGCACGAGGTGTAGAAGTCGGCGCGGATCTCCTTCTCCAGGCCCCGGCGGACGAGCTCCTCGCCGATGGGCACCACGCACGCCGTGGGCGGCGCCAGGATCTTCACCTTCGGGATGGCGCTGTAGAGGCGCTCGATCTCGGCGCCGGACAGGTCCCGGATGCGGGTGTTGGGCGCCACCATGGCCGCGGCGCAGATCTCGCCGGCGACCTTGGAGGTGACCCGGGAGAAGTCCTCCTTGAGCGCGGCCGAGAGGGTCCGCGCCTTGGACTCCTTCAGGATCTTCATGAGCATGCCCAGCTCGACGCCGCGCGGGTGCGGCTTGATCTGCTGGGGCTCGCGGGGCAGCTCGTCGGTCACCCGCTCGAAGACGCGCTGCTCCTTGCCGCGTGGTGGCTGGTACACCAGCCGTACGTGCGGGTTGGCGATGGCCACTTCCTCGAGGTACTCGTCGACCGAGCGCCGGCCGCCCTTGTAGGTCCCGCTGAGCTCGATCTCGACGCGGGTGCCGTGGTCGACGCCGGGCCAGTCCTCCCGGATCTCGTCCTTCACCGGGATCGCCTGGTTCTTGCGGGTGTCGATCGTGATCTCGAAGTAGTGCGCGGTGCGGCCGGCGGCGGTGCGCGACAGGATCGCCACGGGCTTGCCGGTGGTGAGTTGGCCGTACATCCCGGCGGCGCTGATGCCGATGCCCTGCTGGCCGCGCGACTGGCGCAGGCGGTGGAACTTCGAGCCGTAGAGCAGCTTGCCGAAGACCTTCGGCACCTGCTTGTAGACGATGCCGGGGCCGTTGTCCTGGACCACGACGAGGTAGCGCTCTTCGTTGATCTCGTGGATCTCGACGAGGACGCTGGGCAGGATGCCGGCCTCCTCGGCGGCGTCCAGGGCGTTGTCCACGGCCTCCTTCACCGTCGTGAGGAGGGCCTTCGCCGGGTTGTCGAAGCCGAGGAGGTGGCGGTTCTTGGTGAAGAACTCGGCCACGGAGATCTCGCGCTGCTGCGCCGCCATCGATTCGGCGGTGGCGCGACGCTTCGACCGCGGCGGCGGGGCGGCGGTCGCGAGGAGCGGCGCGGCCGCGGCCGGAGCCTCGGCCTCTGGCGTCCGGGGCTCCTCGTGGAGTCGATGCCGCACCGCACCGGACTGCCGCGCCGTGTCGTCACGCCGCGTCGGCGCCGGGGCGGGCTCGGCGCGGCGGGCCGGGGCTGGCCGGGCCGGCGCGACCTGCTCGAGCAGGCTCAGCTGGCGACCGCCGTTGCCTTTGCTCCGGCTCTTCGAGCCGGAGTCCTTCTTCGAACTAATCGTCTTTGAAATCAACGCTTTGTCCTCGGAGTGCGAGGGGCTACCTGAAAGTCCGTTCAAGATACCGACGGTGATCCGGGTTGTCAAGAATGGCCGGCGACGCCTGACGGCTCGGCGCACCTCGCCGACGCCCGGCGGCCCCCCTCGCGCTGTCCGTGTCGCTGTGGTTCTACCGCCTGGCGATGCTCGCCTGGTCGCTGTGGCTGGCCATCGTCGTGCTGCGGTGGCTGCGCTGGGGCTGGCGCGCGTTCGGGGCCGGGGGATTCTGGCGACCGGGGCCCCCGCCGCCGCCTCCGCCGCTGCCGCACTCTGGCCCGCCGCCGCCGTACTCCGGCCCACCGCCGCAGCTCGGTGGTCCGCCGCAGCTCCCGTACGGCGGGCCGCCCCCGTACCCTCCCGCGATGGCGCCTGCCTACCCGGCCGTGGCTCCGGGCCCGCCCCCGCCGCCGGCGCCGCCCATGCCGGCGCCGTCCGCGCCGGCGCCGCCCGTGCCAGCGGCACCGCCGCAACCTGGAGGCGAGCCCCCCGCTCCGAAGTAGGCGCGGCGCCGGATCGTGGCCGTGGACCCTGGCCGCGCCCTGCGCGTCCCTGCGGCTACTCTGCCGGCGGCGGCGGCCGCGGCGGCAACGGCGGCAGATCCTCGGCGGGCCACGTGGGCAGCGGGAGGTCGGCGGGCGCCGAGCTGCCGCCGTACGTGCGACAACGACTGAGGGGGGAGTATCGGAACTGGTAGGCAACGGCAGGCGGCTGGTCTAATCTCGCGTAGACTGAGCCCTGGGCGGACTCGCGAGTCCCCGGACGCTGGAGCAACGATGACGCGGGGGACCACCCTGACGGCCGGAAGGCAGCAAACATGACCGCACTCACCAAGAATCTTCAGCAGGTGTGGGAGCAGCTCCGTAGCCAGAAGGCGGCCCGGCCGGATTTTCTCGATCAGGTCCGCATCCAGCGGTTGCGCGGTATCACGGACCTGCGCGTGACGTTCCCGTTTCCCGTCTGCGTGCTCGCCGGGGCCAACGGGTGCGGAAAGTCCACCGTGCTCTTTGCCCTCGCGAGCGCCTACCGTGGCCCCACCGTGGCGGAGACCTTCACCCCCGCCAAGCTGTTCCCTGACTTCCGGCCGAAGACGGATGCCGCGCTCGGCGATCAACCGGAAGCGGCCGAGCTTGAGTTCTCCTACACGGTGGGCGGCCAGAGCCTCCTGATGGCTTGGAAGCGTGGGAAGAGCAAATGGAACAGGAGCTTCTTCGGGCGCAAGCGAGGCACCCAGCCCATCAGGTCGGTATACCTTCACACCCTGGCGAAGCTCACCAACCCGTCCGAGCTTCGCAGCGTCATCCAGCTCGCCCAGCGGAAGTTCGAGAGCAATGAGATCGACGCCTCAAACATCGCGTTCGCGCAACGCATCCTGGGGCTTCACTATGCCCACTTGATGGTCGCTCGTGATCGTCGCCGCGATTTGCTCGTAGCGGAGCGCGCGGACACCGCCGACGCCCCGGTCCGCTACTCCGAGTTCCATATGTCCGCCGGCGAGCGGGCCGTGATCAGGCTCTCGGTCCGGCTTTCGAAGCAGACCGATGCGCTCGTGCTCGTGGACGAGGTCGAGGCGGGATTGCATCCGCTGGTGCAGCAGATGCTCATGCTCGAGCTGCAGCGACTCGCCCTGCGCAATCACCTCCAGATCATCTGCACCACCCACAGTCCGGCGGTTCTGGACACGGTGCCGATGGAGGCGCGCGTGTTCCTGGAACGCGTCTCGACGAACGTCGTCCGGCGTGAGGCCTACCGCGACGTGATCCAGAAGGCGCTCTACGGGCGGTCTCAGAACGCCCTGTCGTTCCTCTGCGAGGACGAGGAATCGGAGGCCTTCATCCGCGGGCTCCTGGACCACCTGGGTCCCAAGCTCGATCTGCTGCAGAACGACATCGAGGTGGGGCGGAACACAGGCAAGGATCAATACCCTGCTCACCTCGAAACCCTCGCGCGCTTCCGCAAGCTCGCCGACGTCGTCTTCGTGGTGGACGGCGACGGCGAGCCCGTGCAGAAGCAGCTGGAGCATCGCGGCACCGAGTTGGGGCAACCCGTGCGCGTACTCCGCCTGCCGGGCGGCCAGCCCCCCGAGCCGTGGGCGTGGGGCGTACTGCAGCGCGAGTCCGACCAACTCGCAGGCTGGTTCGGTCTGGACGGAGCGGCGCTACGCACGAAATTGAAGACGCTGGACGACCTCTACAGCAATGCCGCCGACAAACCGACGGCAATCGCCAAGAACAAGCTCCACAGCCTGGCAGAAGAAACCTCGCGCGCGACGGCCGAGTTCTTCCGCTACCTTGCCAAGCACGAAGCGGAGCACCAGGCAGGCGAGGTGTTTGAGCTTGTGAATCGACTCGAGGACCTGGTGCGCGACTGGCGCACCTCTCGCGGGTAGGGGGTCAGCGGGCTGCCCCCCCGGCTGCTGCTCAGCCTACGGACCTGAGCGCGCGTCGCGTAGCCTGGCGGCGGGGCTGCGGCGCAGGTACTGCTTCACCGCCTTGCGCAGGACCGCCGAGCGACCCAGGCGCCTCACCTCTTCATTCGCGTCGAGGAGCTTCAGGAGCTCGAGATCGAACGTGGCGTTGATCTTCCTCATGCATCCAGGATAGGTGCATCGCTCGCCGACGACAACCTCGCTTGAGGCGCGGTGTTGCTGACGTCCAGGAGGGGAGGGGGCGAGACGGGTGACTGCCGCTACTTCAGCGAAACGGTGCCGCCGGCGGCCGGCAGCTTCACCCAGACCGTGCCGCCCGTGGCCGCCTCGAAGGCCCAGCCCGACGGGGCGGCATCGAGGTCGGCGGGAGTGGCGGCCTGGGTGAGCGCGGTGCCGCCGAGGTCCACGCCGCCGGGCTGTGAGGTGCCGACGATCTCGAGCATGGTACCCAAGGTGAACGTGCGGCCGGGCGCCACGGAGAAGGAGGTCACGTTCTGCGAGATCACGGTCGAGTCGTAGAGGGCGAAGACCGAGGGGGGGCCCGGGAAGACGCGCACGTAGAGTCGGCCCGGGTCGTTCGCGTACGACTCGATGCCGGCGACCGTGGCCGGTGCGGCCGTGTCGATCGTGGGCCGCAGCATGGGGACCGACGCCCCCGCGCGCAGGAAGAGCGGCAGCTTGTCGAGGGGCGCGGGTACCTCGACCGAGCCGCCGCCCGCCCCGCCCGCGTACCGGGTGCCGTCCCACCAGTCGATCCAGTCGCCCGGCGGCAGCACCATGGTCCGGCTGGTCGCCCCCTCGGTCAGGACCGGCGCCACCAGGAGGTCGTCGCCGAACATGTACTGGTCCCACGGGTGGACCCCCAGCTCGGGGTACTGCAGGCCGAAGGGGCGCTGGATGGGGCGGCCCGTCTGGCTGATCCGCTGGGCGTAGGTCCACTCGTACGGGAACAGGCGGAGGTGGAGGCGCACGTAGGTCCGGTAGAGGTCCACGGTCTCCTGGTCGCGGCCGTTCTCGGCGGTGAACTCCCACACGGGCTCCGAGGAGCTGTCGCCGATCTGCATCACCGACGAGAGCGCGGTCTGCTGGAACCAGCGGACGTAGACCTCCTTCGGCGGCGGGCTGTGGCGGTAGCCGCCGGTGTCGGCCCCGTAGAACGGGAACCCCGAGGGGCCGAGGTTCAGGCCGACGATCATGGTCGCCGGCAGGCCGCCCACGCCCACGACCTCGTCGCCGTCGCGGTTCAGGAACGTCTCCCCCTGGCGCGTGAAGGTGGCGTCCATGTCGCCGGGCCAGATGACCGAGACGTTCTTCTGGTCGCCCCAGCGGCCCGTGCGGCAGAGGAGGAAGCCGCCGGTCGCGGGCAGCGTCTCGGCGTAGACGCGGTGGTAGAGCAGCTGGTAGTCGTAGTGGGCGGTCCGGTCGTCGCTCCCGTCGGCGACCTTCCACGAACTGCGCGCGCCGCCGATGCCCGGCACCACGTCCTCGGCGTAGTCGAGCTTGAAGCCCTCGATGCCCATGTCGGTGTACTGGTGGATGAGCCCCTGCCACCAGGAGAAGGCGGCGGGGTTGGTGAGATCGAGCGGCTTGCTCCACTTGTTGAGCAGGATCCCGACCTGCGGCGGGAAGTAGCCGCTGGCCACCGCCTCGGAGCGGTACGGCTCGGCGGCGTCCTCCACGTAGGGCGAGTGCCACAAGGCAAGTCGAAAGCCCTGGTCGTGGATTCGCTGGATCATCCCCGACGGGTCGGGGAAGTTGTCAGGTTGGAAGTCGAAGGTGTTGACCGCGGACGCGTAGGGGCGGTCGATCCAGATGGCCGAGGTCGCGAGGTCGAGGGAGCGGAGCGTCGCGATGTCCTCCTCGACCTGGGCCTGGCCGGTCGTCTCGTCGCGCCAGAACCAGGGGCCGAGGGCCCACGGCGCCGGGACGTTCGGGTAGCCGGTGACGTCGTAGTAGTGCTTCGTGACGTCCAAGGGGTGGTCGGCGGCGAAGAGGTGGAAGGCGAGGCCGTCCCCGCTCTGCTCGGCCGTGCCGTAGGTGATCTGCACCAGATCGGCTCCTCCGCGCGCCACGTCGAAGAGGCCGACGCGGCGGCTCTCGACGAAGAGCCCCCAGCCGGTGGTGCCGATGAGCAGCGGGATGGGGACGTGGGCTTCGTTGTCGGAGCTCTCGAGGTTGGCGTCGAACTCCATCTGCATGGGCCTGAGCTTGCCACGCTGGTTGACGTCGTCGGCCGCGTCGCCGAGGCCGTAGAAGCCCTCGGCAGCGCCGGCCCGCGGGCGCAGCCGCACGAACGCGACCGCCATCCCGTCGGGCACGCGGTCGGGGCGCAGGAGCATGGCGAAGCGGCCGGGTGTGCCGGCGGTCACGGTGAGGCGCGCCTCGAGGCCTCCGTCGAGCTTGAGCGTCAGCTCGAGGCGGTCGGCCGCCTGAGGCGCCAGCTCCGCCGAGGTCACCTGGCGCCACTCGAGCCCCTCGGGGGGCTGCACGGGGATGGGGGCCTCGGGCTCGAGCCAGTAGGGGTCGTAGCTGGCGGAGTCGTCGAGCGCCGGGACCGTGCCGAGCTGGAACGCGTCGGCGGGGAAGGTGAGGAGCACGATCTCCTTCCGCAGCAAGGTGAGCGTGCTGCGATCGGCCGAGACCTCCACCGCCGCGTCCCCCGAGGTGATGCGCACGGGCACGGGCGACGGTCCGCCGTTGCCGCACCCCCCGAGGAGGACGGCGAGGAGGAGGAGGGCGGAGGTGATCGGGCGGTGCCGGTTCATGTGGTCCTCTCACTGCATGGCGAGGTCGAGGAGCAGGAAGATGTTGCGCACGTCGTCGGTGGACCGGGCCCGCTCCGGGGCGGCGCCGGCGCCGGGGTCGGGCGGGAGCCACGACGCGAAGTCGGCCCGGCCATCCAGGCCGTCGAGCGCGAAGACGTTGAGCTGGCCGTAGGGCACGCCGGCGGCGCGGGCCGCGGCGATGTCGGCGAGCAGCCCGGCGGGCTCGTCGTAGCCCGTGAAGGTGCCGGGCGCGGCCACCAGGCCGAGGTCGAGGCCGGCGCGGTCGCCGTAGCGTTCCACGGCCGAGACGGCGTAGGAGTGCACGAGGTCGGGCGTGAAGCCGCCATCGGCGTGGGCGGCGGTCGCGTACAGCTCGTCCATCAGCGTGCGGTAGACCTGGATCGAGACCCGGTCCCACGGCAGCCCGTCGATGGGGATGTCGAGCGCGCGCTGGATCCCCTCGTCGCTGCCGTCGTCGAGGACCTGCGCGAGGGTGGAGCAGTGCGCCTCGAGGCCCGCCTCCTTGACCTCGTCGATGAGCGCGCGGAGGTCGTCCTTGGCGGCGGCGTAGGCGGCCGGGTCGGCGTCGGCCTGCAGGAAGCCGACCAGGTCGTTGAGCTGGCCGTCGGCGGCGTACTGCTGGATCTGCTGCAGCTTCTGGTAGCTCGTCTCCATGTCGAAGACGATGGCCGGGACGGGCAGCCCCCGGTCGCGCACGAAGCTGAGGAGCTGCCGCACCCAGGCGGCGAAGGCGTCCAGGGTCTTGACGTTGGCCCAGCGCCCCTCCTCGAGGGGCAGCTCCGGCCACAGCCGCACGGTCACGCCCGCGGTCGCGGCGGCCCTGATCACGGCCTCGGCGGCGTCGAGGCTCTCGACGCCGGGGCACGTGGCGAGGCCGTCGCAGCGCGTGACGCCCAGGTTCAGGTCGACGCCGGCCGCGCCCAGCGCCGGGAGGTCGGCGATGACCCGCGCCGACGGGAGGAACTCGCTCCAGACGGTGAGCCTCATGACCCGCTGCTCATCCCGGCACGCCGGGAGCACGCTGACGCCAATGAGCAGGGATACCAGTGGCAAGCAGCCGAATCCGCATCGCATGGCCACCGACCTCTCACGTCAGCGTCGAATCCACCGCGTCCACCGCCGGCCCCGGCGCGTTCCGGGACGGCGGCCCGGCGGTGCGCGCGCCGGTCCAGCTGAGGTCGCCGCGCAGGTACCGCCACAGGCCGGCCACGGCGGCCAGGTTGAGGACCACGAAGGTGTGGCCGAGGCGGCCCACCTTGCCGGCGCGGCCGGTCACCGCCTCGAGGGCGGCCGCGCCGTAGAGGCCGACCTGGCCGGCGAGGGTGGCGACGTAGAACGGCCACGGCGGCGCGCCGGTCAGCACGAGCACCAGGTTGGAGCCGAGGAGCCCGACCAGCGCGTAGGGGCACGCCAGGCGGAGGAGCTTGTGCGAGAGGAACTGCAGGAAGATGCGGTTGCGGCGCGGATCGAGGAGCTCCGGCAGCTGCCGGACGAGCTGGAAGTTGCCGGCGAGCGTGCGCGCCTTGCGGGCGAACTCCCCTTTCCGGTCGGCCTCCTCGTCGAAGACCTTCGCCTCGGGCTCGAACGCGACCCGGTACCCGCGCAGCATGATCTGCATGGGCGTGAAGACGTCGTCGAGCAGGCAGTCGGGCGGCAGCTCCGCGAAGAGGGCGCGGCGCACCGCGAAGAGGGCGCCCGTGGCGCCGGCCACCGAGTCGACGAGCCCCTCCGACTGGCGGATGACCTTCTCGTAGCGCCAGTAGAGCCCCGGGCCGCGCTCGGCGCCCAAGGCAAGCTCGCCGGACACCGCGCCCACGTCGGGGTCGGCGAAGCAGGCGGTGAGCGCCCGGAGCGCCCCGGGCTCGATCCGCTGACGCGCGTCGCAGAAGAGGAGCACCTCGCCCGTGGCCCGCCCGACGCCGCGGTTGACGGCGGTGGGCTTGCCGGAGCGCGTCTCGACCCGCTCCAGGACCACGCCGCGGTCCTCAAAGCCGCGCACGATGGCGTCGGTCCCATCGGTGGACCCGTCGCTGACGACGATGATCTGCAGCTTCTCGCGCGGGTAGTCGAGGGCGAGGAGGTTGTCGAGCTTGCGGCCGATGACGCGCTCCTCGTTGCCCGCGGCGAGCACCACCGACACCGTCGGCTCGCACGGGCCCTTGCGCGGGGGGCGGCCGCGCAGCCGCGCCAGGGCGGCGATGCCGGCGGGGTAGCCGGCGTAGGTGTAGCAGAGGAGGCCCGCCGACGACCAGAAGACGCTCTTGGCGGTGAGCCAGGTCAGCAGCACGGCGCCCCCTTCTACGCCTCGTAGAAGACCACGGCCATCTCGAGCCGGTTCTCGTCGCAGAGGCCCACGACCGCCTTGATCTCGGCGAGGGTTGTAGCGAAGCGCTCGATGTCCTCGCGGTCGAGCGGATCGCGCGCCTGGCGCCAGGCGAGGTAGTGCGCGACGGGCTCGTCGCGGTGCCCGGCGCGCCACCACGCCGACCGGAACTTCTCGAGCTTCTCCATGAAGCTCGCGCCGTCGAAGTTGCCCAACAGGACGCGCAGCCGCGCGCGGTCCACCAGGAAGAGCGCGCCGGAGTACTCCCCGTCGCTGACGTGCCCCGGGGCGAGCGGCTTCACCTCCTCGTCGCCGAACGAGTCCAGGAGCTGCCCCTCGGGCGCCGCGTAGGGGAGCACCTCCGCCATCGCCCGGAGGCAGCCGTGCTGCTCCAGGGAGGCGACCTCCTCCTCCCATAGCGGCGGCACCTTCTCCAGGTCGTAGAGGTTCAGCAGCGGGAAGAAGACCTGATCGAAGTACTCGACGGTGTCACCAGCCGTGCCGCCGCCGGTGTGCCCCATCGCCACCAGCTCGATCAGGTCGACCGACGGGTCGGCGTTGGCGGCCGGCTCCTCGGCCGGCATGGCGGCGGCCTCGGCCGCGACCTCCTTCGCCGCGTGGGTGAACGGGCCGATGCGATACGCCGCGCCCTCGTCGAGGCGGCCGAGCACCTGCGCCAGCGTGCCGGCCGGCGCGTTCTTGAGCACGCGCGTGGCCGCGGCGATGTCCACCGCCAGGAAGGCCATGTGGTCGCCCTCGGCCGCGCCGCCGCGGTCGCGGAAGCGGAACAGGTCGAGGAGCTTCGACGTGCCCTCGGGGACCTTGAGGCGGCGGCCGAGGAAGAAGGCCTCGGTGCCCGGCCGCGTGCCGTGGTCCATGATGGGCCACGCCGCGTCCGAGCCGAGCAACGCGTCGAACTCCAGGCCGGTGTGCCCGCGGAAGAACGCGTTGAAGGCGCGCTGCGCGCTCGACTCGGCGTCGCCGGCGCCCGGGTCCACGACGGCCGGGTACTCGCGGCGCACCCCCTGCCAGCCGCCGATGCGCGCGCCGTCGCGGTAGACCTCGTAGGCCACCCGGTCTTCGTTGCCCGCGAAGGCCAGGAAGAAGGCCGTGCGGCCGCCCTCCGAGAGGGCGCGCAGCGTGGTCAGGTCTCCGACGGCCTGGTCGGAGCCGAAGGCCGTGACCTCGGCGCACAGGAGGCCCAGGGCCGCGTCGCCGTTCTGGCTGGCCGTGACCTCGGTGACCCGCAGCCAGGCGCCGTCGAGCCCGGCCTGGAGGAGCACCTGGCGCAGCGAGTCGGCGCTGTGCTCGGCCTCGCGGGTGAAGTAGCCCTCGATGCGGAGGTGACGCGGGTCCACGGCCCGCCACTATAGCATGAGGTCGGAGGGAGGCCGCAGTGGAGGGGGGCGACCGCGCGGGGCAGGGGCGCCCCGCGAGCGCTGCGACGGTGACGGCGCTGGGGCGAAGCATCGGTCTCTCCTTGGTTGCGTGCCGGACGAGGCTAGTCGCTGGCGGTTGGATGCCCGTCGGCGTCAGGAGGGTTC
>JACRCY010000445.1 GCA_016218785.1 Deltaproteobacteria bacterium | reverse complement strand
TTGGCCCGCTCCACATCGCTGGCTGCTCACGTACCGCCTGCCGGGCGTCGGGGCTCACTCTGCCCGCCGCTTGCCGGCGGCCTCGCCACGGGGGCCGCGCGGGGCCGGCGGCCGCGATGCTACCGGGTCCCTGATCGGTCGCGGCGACCGGGTCGTCGCAAACCGGGTCGTCGCGCTTGTCGTTGGCCGGCCCGCAGGGTACCCTTGCGGTCATGGGGGCTCGAAGCGGGCCGCGAGACCCCCGGCACGCCGGGCGGCGGGCCGCGACCTAGCAGCGGGGGCATGGGATGGGCGAGACCGACGCCTGGGAGAAGCCGGACAACCTGGTCGAGCTGTGGGAGGCGAGCGTGGCCCGCCACCCCGACTGCCGGCTCTTCGGCACCACGGCGGCCGATGGGGCCTTCCGCTGGGTCACCAACCGCGAGGTCGCGGCGCGCGTCGACCACGGGCGCGGCGGCCTCGCGCGTCTCGGGGTCGGCGTCGGCGACGCCGTGGGGCTCGTCTCGGCCAACCGGGTCGAATGGGCGGTGGTGGCCTTCGCCACCTTCGGCCTGGGGGCGCGGCTCGTGCCGATGTACGAGACCGACCTCGCCAAGACGTGGCACAACCTGGCCACGGACGCCGGCGTCAAGGTCCTGTTCGCCCCGACGCAGGCCTTCCTGGACCAGCTCCGCGACCTGCAGCAGGAGGCGCCGGGCCTCGGCGCCTTGGTGGCCCTCGAGGGCACGGGCGACGGCAGCCTCGCCGCGCTCGAGCAACGGGGATGCGAAGCGCCGGTCGGCTCGATCCGGCCGGCGCCGGGCGACGTGGCCATCCTGATCTACACCTCGGGCACCACCACCGCGCCCAAGGGCGTGCTCCTGAGCCACGGTAACCTGACGAGCAACGTCCATTCGGGCCTGCGGCTCTTCCCGTCCTTGAACGAGCGCTCCGCCAGCCTCTCGATCCTGCCGTGGGCGCACATCTTCGGACAGACCGCGGAGCTCTACATCGCGGTCCACCTCGGGAGCGGCGTCGCCTTCGCCACGAGCCCCGAGTCCGTGGCCGACGACCTCAAGCTGGTCAAGCCGACGCAGCTGCTCGGCGTGCCGCGCCTGCTCATCCGCATCCACGAGGCCATCGTCAGCCGCGTCGCCGCGGCCGGAGGCCTGCGCGAGCGGCTGTTCGCGGCCGCCCTCAGGGCCAACCGCGCCCGGCGCGAGACCGGCCGGAGCGGCCTCAAGCAGCGGATCCTCGACCGTCTGGTGATGACCAAGGTCCGCGCCCAGCTCGGCGGCCGTCTCGAGTTCGTGATCTCCGGGAGCGCCACGCTCGACGTGGAGGTCGCGACCTTCTTCCACGACCTCGGCATCCCCGTCTACGACTGCTACGGCCTGACCGAGACCTCGCCCGGCGTCACCATGAACTGCCCCTCGGCCTACAAGATCGGGACGGTCGGGAAGCCGATAGACCGGGTCCGCGTGGAGATCGACCGCTCCCGGACCGACGACAACACCGACGAGGGGGAGATCATCGTCTACGGCCCCAACGTGATGCTCGGCTACCACAACAAGCCCGAGGCCACGGCGGCGGCCATGACGCCGGACGGCGGCCTGCGCACCGGCGACCGCGGGCGTCTCGACGAGGGGGGCTTCCTCCACGTCACCGGCCGCTTCAAGGAGCAGTTCAAGCTGCAGAACGGCAAGTTCGTGTTCCCGGCCGTCGTCGAGGAGGCGCTCGAGCTCGTGCCCTACGTGTCCAGCGCGATGGTGCTGGGCGAGAGCCGCCCGTACGCGACGGCCGTGATCAGCCTCGATCTGGACAAGCTCGGCGACCACTCCGCCCGGCTCGGCCTGACGGTCGCGTGGCGCGCCTTCGTCGGCGACATGTCGTCGCTGAGCCGCGACATCCACGCCGCCATCACCCGCGATCTCGAAGCCCGCCTCGAGCCCAAGTTCGACGCCTACGAAATCCCCCGACGGTACCTCTTCGTGAAGGAGCCCTTCAGCACCGCCAACGGCCTGCTGACGCAGACCCTGAAGGTGCGGCGACAGGCCGTCCTCAAGAAGTACCGCGCCGACTTGGAGCGGCTCTACAAGGAGGACCGGCCCCTCACGATGCCGGACGCCACCTGAGGCGGCCGGGGGCGTGGCCGCCGGCGCGAGGGCGCGAGGCTCCGGGTTGCCGAGCCGGCGAGCCGCCACTATTATTGCGCCCGTGCGCTCACGCCCTCCCCGAACCATGCGGTGGCCGGCTCTGGCCGGCCTGACCCTGCTCGTGCTCCTGGCCGTGGGCGGCTGCGGCGGCGACCCGGACGACGCTCACCGTGACGGCGGCATCGACGAGGTGCCCTGCACGCCGGGCCAGCCCTTCGACCTCACCGGGACCTTCGGCGTGCTCACCACGCTCCACGAGAACGTGGAGGTCCTCGGCCTGCAGCTCGAGGACCCGAACCCCCAGGCCGAAATCATCCTCCGCGTGGAGCTGGAGCAGACCGGCCACGACGTGGCCATGCAGTCGCTCATGTGCAGCGTCGACCTGCCGCCCATCCAGCTCGCGGGCCAGCCCAAGCCGATCCTCTTCAAGCTCCCCGCCGACCTGCTCGAGGCCCTCGACCAGGTGCCCGGCTCCGCCACCGTATCGGGCGACACCACGTGCTCCACCTACGACACCACCATCCCCGTCATCGTCATCCTCGGCTACCGTCCGGCCGATCCCATCGCAGACCCGGTGCCCCAGGATCCTGACACCCAGGGTTGCGACGGTGACTCGACCGTCCTGTGCAGCGAGTCCAGCGCGACGGGCTGCATCTGCGATCAGGAGGCCGACGGGTTCCCCGGCGCCTCCCTGCTCATGGAGAACGCGCCGGTCTTCGATGACCTGGACTTCGTCTACGCCACCCTGCGCGTCGTGGTGCACCTCCAGGGCGTGGTCCACAGCTCCGACCTCTATCGGGGCGAGGTCAACCACACCCTCGAGCAGTACATCCTCGGCTGCCACCGGACCTCGGGGCCGTGCAGCGAGCAGGCGACCGAGGTGATCCGCAACGTCAACCCCACGATCCGGCAGGACCCCGCGTCGCCCTCGACGTTCATCTCCAAGCGCATCGATCCGTCCTGGGACTGCGAGCGGCTCCTGCTGGAGCGGCCCAACCTCTTCCCGAAGTAGCCGACGTGGTACGCTCTCCAGGGCGTCCTCACTGCGCTGGAGCAACCACGCATGCCTGCCCGTCTGCCCGTCGTGATCGTGTCGCTCGTCGCCGCGCTCGTCGTCGCGCTCGTCGCCGCGTGCGGGGGCCCGGAGTGCAGCGACGATCTGGCCGAGTGCAGCGCCGACGCCCTCACCCTCACCGTCTGCGAGGGGGGCAAGCGCCGCGCGATCGCCTGCATGGCGGACCAGGGGCGGCTCTGCGAGGGGGGCGCCTGCGTCGACCCGGGCGACTGCACCGAGGACCGGCGCACCATCGAGCCGCCCACCGACTACCTGCTCGCGTACTGGATGGGCCGGCATTACGGCTTCATCGGGGAGAACGACTGAGCCGAGGGAGATTCCGATGGAGAGGACAGCGCTGCTCCTGGTCGCCCACGCGGACGACACCGAGTTCTTCGCGGGCGCCACGGTCGCCCGGCTCGTGAGCGAGGGGTACGCGGTCACCGAGGTGATCGCCACCGGCCTCCGGCCCGAGCTGCTGCCGCTGCTCGACCGCGACAACTACCGTCCGGCCCTCGACGCCCTGATCCGCGCCTGGGCGGGGCGCGTGGGCGCCAAGGCCGGCTACGAGTACGGCGAGGAGTTCCGCTACGAGGTGGCCGGGGGCTTCCTCGACGGGCTCGTCGGCGCTACATGAACCACTTGCGCGTGTGGTGCACGGCGTCGCCGAAGCGACGCATGAAGCCCATGTCCTCCTCGGCGAGCGGCCCCTGGCGCACGGCGCGCAGGTTGTCGACGAGCTGCTGGCGGTTGCTGGGCGCCGTCAGCACCACGTCGACGTGCGGGTTGCCCATCACGAAGCGATAGGTCATGCCGGCGTCGGGGATGCGCTCCCCCCGCGGCCACTTCGCGGTCGGCCGCATCAGGAAGCGCCAGCGGGTGGCGGTGTAGCTGATGACGCCGGGGTCGTGGGCGCGAAGGTGCGGGAAGATGTCCTGCTCCGCGCCGCGGTGTGCGGCGTTGTAGCGGATCATCAACACGTCCACGGCACCCTCGGCGGCGAGCCGGCCGGCGAAGGCGCGGTCGTGCGTGGACAGGCCGATGGCCTTCACCTTCCCCTCCTCCCGCAAGCGCCGCAGGTCGTCGAACACGCGGGGCGGCATCTGCTCGGGCTTCATCACGCCGAGGAAGAGGAAGACGTCGATGCAGTCGGTCTTGAGCTGCTTCAGCCGCTTCTCGAGCGTGCGCCGGATGTCCTGGTGCCACCAGATGTAGTTGTAGGCGCCGGTGCAGATCACGAGGCCCTGCTTCCGGCTCGGGGGCAGGTCGCGCACGACCGCGACCATCTGCGTGTCGAGCCCGAACATGAAGACGAGGTTGATCCCCTCGTCCAAGGCCTGAAGGATGGCGTCCTTCCCCGGACGGTAGCTCGCCGACAGGCCCAGGCGGAAGACCTCGCGCCCGGTGCGTCCGAGGGTGCCGTGCAGGAATCCCGCGTCCATGACCCGAAGGTACGCAGCCTCGCGGGGCAGCGCAAGCTGCTAGTATTGTCGCCAAGGCGACCCTCTCATGCGGAACCCGTACGGTCTCACCTCCGCGCGGCGACCCGAGCTCGTCCCGCCCTTCGTGAGCAGCATCCCCTCGTGCTCCGGCGAGCTCTGCATCTTCGATGCCGACGGCTGCATGTGGGTGAACGACGTGGCCGACGACTTCACCCTCTGGATGATCCGGGAGGCGCACGTGCCCGGCCAGCACTGGCGCACGTACCAGCGCATCTACCGCGACGACCACCCGGCCGGGTGCCGCTACCTGCTCACCCTCTACGCCGGCCTGACGAAGGGCCGCCTCCACGAGCTGATCGACGAGTACTGGCTGCACCACGCGAACCGGCAGTGGATCTGGGAGGTGATCGAGTCGCTCTACCACCTGGCCGACAAGGGCTACCCGATCTGGGTGGTCTCGGGGACCCCGACCGACTTCCTCTACCCGCTGCTGCACATGCTCCCGGTCCACGAGATCGTCGGCATGGACTTCGAGCTCGACGCCGCCGGCCGGGTCACGGGGCGGCACTCCGGCATCTCGTGCGCCGGCGAGGGGAAGGCCGAGAAGGTCGATGCGCTGCGCGCCGGGCGGCCCGTGAAGTTCGCGTGCGGCAACGGCAGCCTCGACGGCCCCGTGATGCTGCTGGCGGAGGTGGCCTGGGCCGTCTACCCGAACCCCGAGTTCGCGGCCTTCGCGCGGGCCCGGGGCTGGCCGATCCTCCCTCGTCCGCCGGACTTCGTCGAAGAGGAGAAGTTCGTCCTGAAGGACTGAGGCGGTCCGGCCTCGCCAGGCGGACGGTGTCGGAGCCAGAGGCGCACAGCGCCGCCGGGTGCGCGCCGACCGAAGGCGGCATGGTCGGAGCCGGCTGGGCTGGTGCCAGACACGTACCCCGACTTGCTCGTGGGTAATTTTAACGGTATATTACCCACATGTTCGACAGGGTTCTCCTCCCTCATCTCCAGCGCGGCCGCCGGAGCGTCCTCCTGCTGGGTCCACGGCAGGTCGGCAAGTCCACGCTGCTCCGCAGCCTGCGCCCCGACTGGATCATCGACCTCGCCAGCCCGGCGTCCTTCCGGGACTACGTCGCTCACCCCGAGCGGCTCGAGGCAGAGCTTCGAGGCGCCGCCCGCACGGTGCGCAGCGTGTTGATCGACGAGGTACAACGCGTCCCTGCGCTGCTGGACGTGCTCCAAGCAGTCATCGACTCGACGCCGGGACGGTTCCGCTTCCTCCTGTCGGGATCGAGCGCGCGCAGGCTGCGGGGCGGGCGCGCCAACCTCCTGCCTGGCCGCCTCCACGTTCACTACCTGCACCCGCTCCTCGCGTGCGAGCTCGCCGGCGCCTTCTCGCTCGACCGCGCGCTCGCGCACGGCACCCTGCCGGGGATCTACTCGGAGCCTGACCCGGACACGCGGGCCGCGGACCTGCGCACCTACGGCGACACCTATCTCCGGGAGGAGATTCAGGCGGAGGCGCTTGCTCGCGACCTCGGCGGCTACGCTCGCCTCCTGGATCTGGTCGCGGCCAGCTCTGGCACGATCCTCAACCTGCGGGGGCTCTGCGGCCAGGCCGGCCTGGCCTACGAGACGGCACGACGCTACGTCGAGATCCTCGAGGATACGCTCGTGGTCTTCCGCGTCCCCGCGTGGAGCGGCTCCGATCGGGCCAGCCTGGTGGCGCATCCCAAGCTCTACCTCTTCGATCTCGGTGTCCGCAACGCGCTGCTCCGCAGGCCGCTGGATCGCCCTCTCGATGACGAGCGCGGGCTGCTGGTCGAGCACTTCGTCGGCGCCGAGCTCCACCGCCGCACGGGCACGCTTTGGCCCGAGGCACGCGTGTGGCACTTCCGTACCAGTCACGGCGCGGAGGTCGACTTCGTGCTCGAGGTCGGCCGCGAGCTGTGGGGCATCGAGGTGAAGGCGAGCCGCAACACCGCGGGTCGGCGGGCCGGCTTCGACGCGCTCGCGCAGCGGACGACCCGCCTGGCCCGGCGCATCGTGGTCTTCCTCGGGCCGCGTCGTCAGCGCCTGGGGGACGTCGAGGCGCTCCCCCTCGAGGCCTTCCTCGACGAGCTCCCGCGCTAGCGGCGACCCGGCGCACCGGCCACCGCGCGATCACGCTTCACATCGACAATCCGCTACGTGTGGGCCGGCGGCGCCGGTACCCCGACGGGCGGCGCCACCGCGCCGCGGCAGGCGTACACGAGCCTCATGCCCCCGCCGACGGCACCGACCCTCGCTGCGAGCGAGCGGGCCACGCTTCTGGCATGGCTCGTCTGCCGCCCTCCCGGCCAATAGCGAGGCGGGATTCTTGGCGCGGGCTCCGTCTTGCGGTACGATCCACTCCGTCATGTTGCGCCGACGCGCCACCAGGCGGGCCCGGAGCCAGGCCTTCACCCTCGTCGAGCTGATGATCGTGGTCGCCATCATCGGCGTCCTGGCCGCCCTCGCGATCCCGGTCTTCCAGCGATACCTGGTCAAGGCCAAGGCCGCGGAGGCCCCCGTGATGCTGCGCAAGCTCATGGATGGCGCGGCCGCGTACTTCGCGGTGGACCACGCCGGCTCCGGCGGCCAGACCGCCGAGCCGCAGTTCCCCGGGACCACGGGGTGGTACCCGGCGGAGCTCCCCATCGGCCGCAAGGTCGCTCCGGCCGCCGGAGAGCCCTCGGCCACGGACGCGGAGACCTGGAACCAGCTCCGCTTCTCCATCACCGAGCCAGTCCAGTTCCACTACCGGTTCGTGAAGACCGGGGTCGGCACCAGCTCCCGCGCGGACATCGTCGCCGAAGGGCAGCTCCTGGTCGGCCACACGTGCCGCATGGAGCGCTCCGCCTGGACCCAGGGGGGCAACACCCTGGAGCTCAGGTTCTCCGAGCTCAAGATCGTCTCGCCGCCGTACTAGCGGGCCACGGGAGCAGTCATGGCGACGCCACCTTCTGGTCCAGAGCAAACCAAGCGCCTCATCGACCTGCTCGTCCTGGTCCTGAGCAGCTCCGACGTGGGCAAGACCCTCAAGCCCGAAGCGATCCGGCAGCTCGTCCAATCCCGGTTCCGCGAGGACTACGACGGCACGACACTCGACCTGGGGCCGCTGTGGACGGCGCTGCTGGCCGAGCCCGACTCGAGCGAGTTCAAGCTCGCGCCGGCGTTCCTGCAGTTCAAGGAATACGAGGCGCGCCTGGCCACGACGGTGACGATGCCCAAGCCGCTGGCCAGCCTCGACCGGACCCAGGCGAAGCGCCACCTCGTGCGCCTCGCAGTCAAGGCCAGCGACCTCGACCCGCTGCTCTACCCCACGCTGCCATCCGCGCCCGTGGCCCCGCCGCCTCCGGCCGCGAAGCCGGTGGCCGAGGCCGCCGCGGCGCCGGCCCCGGCGCCCGCCGCCGAGGCGCCGGCGCTGTCGTCCCGGCGGAAGGCCGTGGTCGCGGCCTGCGCGGTGGCCCTGGTCCTGGCCCTCGCCTTCATCGGCCTGACCCTCTTTTCCCGCCCGGGCGCGACGTACGCGACCGCCAGGCTCGAGGCCATCCTCAAGGTCGAGAACGCGCGGCGGGTGGGGCACTCGGTCACCGGGGTGCTCGCCGACGGCCGCTGGGAGGAGATGTCGGCGGCCGACCGCCAGCAGGCGCTCGAGCGGCTGCTCAAGGCGGTCGAGCCCGACGGGATCCGGGCGGTGATCCTGCGGGACGCGGCGGGCAACTCGCGCGCCGTGGCCTCGAGCGTCGGCGGCGACCGCGTCTTCCGGGTCGAGTAGCCCTCCGGCGCCCTACCCCCCGCTGACCAAGTGCACCACCTGCACGACGTCGCCGTCGTGCAGCACGATGGCGCCCCAGTCGGCCTTCCTCACCAGCTTCTCGTTCACGTGAATGACCTTCAACGGGAAGGTGAAGGTCTTCTCGCGGAGCAGCTCCTCGATGGTGAGCCCCTCGCGCCAAGGGTGCGGGTCGCCGTTGACCGTGAGCGCCATGCCGTCTCCGTGTCCCCCGCGCGCCGCCCGGGTCGCGGCTACTCCGTCACCCCGTGCGCCTGGAGCAGGTCCACCAGCCCGGGGACCTCGTCGATGCCGAGCGACCGCACCTTGGCCAGGGTGGGGATGCCGTCCGTGGTCCAGCCGCGGCGCTTGTAGACCGCGTCGCACAGCTGCTGGTAGCGGTCCTCGCGGTACTCGCGCACGGCCGCGCGCTTCTCGTCCAGGCTCATGGTCGTCGGGTCGAGCCCGATCTCGTCCTTGAGCTGCTGGTCGTAGCGCTCCTGCCGCGACAGGTACTCCGCCGCCGTCACCGGGCCGACGGACCGGTAGGGCGGCTTGTCGTGCGGCCGGGTGCCGAAGCCCATCTTGAGGTTGAAGATGCGCTGGAGGTTGTAGACCCGCTCGCTCTGCAGGATGAGGTCCTCCGGGCTCACCTCCTTGCCGGTCATGCCGGCGACCAGGTTGCAGTACCCCTGCACGTGCTTCGGCACCTTGGCCGGCGCCTCCGACTCGGCGTTGTCCTCGGGCTCGACGTCGTTCCACGGCAGCTTGCAGAGCCCGTGGAGCCCGAACCAGGTGCGGAAGATGGGGAAGTAGTGCAGCGCCTCGGCCTTGTCCTCGAAGGTCGGGATCTGCTTGTTCACCATGTCCATGAAGATCAGCCAGGCCTCGTCGTGCTGCGGCCCCTTGTTCGTGAGCGCGTAGCCCCCCTGCTGCGCCAGCGACTCCTTGGAGACGTACATGGAGTACTCGAGCCCCTTGTTCTCCATGCCGATGTCCTGCAGGAACGCCGGATCGGCGCCGTACTGCTCCGCGAAGAGCTTCTTCATGCGGCGCACGCCCTGCCCGGCGACGAGGCCGAACCCCTCGCCGCGCGCCATCTGGTGCATCACCTCGAGGACGTTCTGCGCCTGCCCGAAGCTGAGGTCGAGGCCCCCGGTGCGCTCCTGGTTCAGGATGCCCGCCTCGTAGCACTCCATGACGAAGGCCATCAGGGCGCCCCAGGAGATGGTGTCGATGCCGTACTGGTCGCAGTAGTAGTTCTGCTCGATCACGGCCCACGGCTCGAAGATGCCGAGGTTCGAGCCCACGCCCGCGGCGGTCTCGTACTCGGGCCCGTCGACCAGCACCTTCTTGCCCCGGTCGGGGCCGGTGCGCAGGACGAAGCCGTCCACGCCCTTGGCGCACGCCATCTCGCAGCCGAGGGCGCAGCCGTCGGCGGCGCCCTGCGTGAAGCCCGCGGTCCACTTGTCCGACGCGATCCGGTGCGCGTCGGGGTGGCGGCCGAAGCGGTGGTTGTGCGTCGGCAGCAGGTCGTAGTCGTTCATGATCTCGACGAGGTGCGCGGTGCCCACCTCGCGCATGCGGCACTGGGACTTGTCGAGGAGCACGACCTCGCGCGTCAGCTCCGCGCCCGCGCGGCGGATGCGCGCCGGGTCGGCGGGGTGGTTCGGGTCGTCGACGAAGGTGATGGCGCCCGTCGGGCACACCGTGGCGCACGACTCGCAGGAGACGCAGGTCTCGGCCTGCTGCCCGTAGGGCATCACCACGCGGCGGGTGGCGCCGCGGTTCTCGAACGCCAGCACCTTGTGCCACACCGCCTCGTGGCAGACCCGCACGCAGAGGCCGCACAGGATACAGGCGTTGGCGGCCTCGTTGCGCTCCGGGTGGGCGAAGCGCGCCGCGGTGATGCCGACGTCGGCCGCGGCCTCCTTCAGGACCTCCACGTTGGGCCAGCGCGCCAGCATCATCTCGAGCGTGAGGCGCCGGATCGCCAGCGCGCGCTCGCTGCGCGTGAACACCTCCGTGGGCTTCAGGATGGGGTAGTTGCAGGCGGTGACGATGCGCTGCTTGCGCCCGTCGGAGACCTCGACGCTGCAGACGCGGCACGCGCCGTACGGCTCGACCAGCTCGCTGTCGCACAGGGCGGGGATCTCCACCCCGACCTGGCGCGCCGCCTTGAGCACGTAGGTGCCCGCCGGGACCTCGGTCTGCTTGCCGTCGATGGCTACCTGGATCATCTCGGCCATGGCGCTACTCCACCGTGACGGCGTCGAACTTGCACGCGTCTATTGAGGGGGGGGACGTTCCCGTCCCCCCTCGACGGGCAAAGCCCGTCGAGCCCCCCCCTGCCGCGCGCTGCCCGCGCGAGTTGACGCCGGCGAACATCATTCCACCGTGATCGCGTCGAACTTGCACGCGTCCACGCAGGTGCCGCACTGGATGCACTTGGCCTGCTCGATCACGTGAGGCTCCTTCTTCGCGCCCGTGATCGCGTCGGTCGGGCACGGCTTGACGCACAGGGTGCAGCCGTTGCACCGGTCGTTGATGGTGAACTTGATGAGCGCCTTGCACACACCGGCCCGGCACTTCTTCTGCTGGATGTGCTCCTCGTACTCCTCGCGGAAGTAGCGGAGCGTGGACATGATCGGGTTGGCGGCGCCCTGGCCGAGGCCGCAGAGCGACCCGCCCTCGAGCACCGTCCCCATGTCCGCGAGGATCAGCAGGTCCGCCGGCACCCCCTGGCCCGCGGTGATGCGACCGAGCGTCTCCCGTACCGTCACCAGCCCTTCGCGGCACGGCGTGCACTTGCCGCACGACTCGTCGCACAGGAAATCGACGAAGTAGCGCGCCACGTCGACCATGCAGGCGCGGTCGTCCATCACGATCATGCCGCCCGAGCCCATCATCGAGCCGGCGGCCGTCAGGGTGTCGAAGTCGACGGGCAGGTCGAGCTTCGACTCGGGGAGGCAGCCGCCCGAGGGACCGCCCGTCTGGACGCCCTTGAACTTCCGCCCCCCCGGGATGCCGCCGCCGATGTCGAAGATGACCTCGCGCAGCTTCATCCCCATCGGGACCTCGACGAGGCCCGTGTTGACGATGTTGCCGACCAGCGAGAAGACCTTCGTCCCGGAGGAGCCGTCCCACGGGTTCTTCGACACGTCACCGGTGCCGATGGACGCGAACCACTCCGCGCCCCGGAGGACGATCTGCGGGATGTTGGCCCAGGTCTCGACGTTGTTGAGCACCGTCGGCATGTTGCGGTAGCCGTACTCGACGGTGTGCACGTACTTGGCGCGCGGCTCGCCGGGCTTGCCCTCCATCGAGGCCATGAGCGCCGTGGACTCGCCGCACACGAACGCGCCCGCGCCCTGGTGGATGGTGATGTCGAAGTCGAGATCGCTGCCCATGATCCCCGGGCCGAGGAGGCCGTGCTCGCGCGCCTGCCCGATGGCCCGGCGCAGGCGCTGCAGCGCCAGCGGGTACTCCTTGCGGATGTAGACGTACCCCTCGGTGGCGCCAAGGGCGCGCGCCGCGATGCACATCCCCTCGATGACCGCGTGCGGGTCGGCCTCGACGATGCTGCGGTCCATGAAGGCGCCGGGGTCACCCTCGTCGCCGTTGCAGACGATGTACGGCTTCACGTCGCGCTTGCGCGCGGCCCGCAGGCACGTCTCCCACTTCACGCCCGCCGGGAAGCCGCCGCCGCCGCGGCCGCGGATACCCGAGCGCGTCACCATCGCGACGACGGCGTCGCCGTCGCTGCGGTCGCGGAGCACCTTGCGCAGCGCCTGGTACGCGCCGAAGCGGATGGCGTCCTCGATGTCCTCCGGGTCGAGACGGCCGCGATTGCGCAGCGTCACCATCTGCTGCTTGGCGAAGAAGGGGATGTCCTTCTCGAGGGGGATGCTCTTCCCGGCGGCGTCCTTGTAGAGGAACCTGTCGAGGTACTCGCCCTTCTCGAGCTGCGCGTCGAGCAGCGCCGGCACGTGCCGCGCCTCGAGGCGCTCGTAGAAGACCCCCTCGGGCTCCACCACGCAGATGGGCCCGTGGGCGCAGAAGCCGCGGCACCCGGTGGCCACGACGCGGACGCGGTCCTTCAGGCCGCGGCGCTCGATCTCCTTCTGCAAGAAGTCGCGGATCGGCATCGACTTGGCGGCCACGCAGCCGGTACCGGCGCAGACCATGAGCTGATGCGAGAAGGCCCGGCCGGCCCGGTCGGCGGCCTCGGCGATGCCGTCGAGGTTGTCGAAGGTGACCCTACGCATCGGCCCCCTCCTTCCCCGGCGTGCCGGCCGTCCTGCGGTACTTCTCCACCAGCCGGCGGACCTTGGAGGAGTCGACGTCGCCGAGGAGGTCGGCGCCCATGGTGACCACGGGCGCGAGGCTGCAGCAGCCGAGGCAGCGCACCCCCGAGAGGCTGAACTTGAGGTCACCGGTGGTCTCGCCCGGCTTGACGTCCAACTCGCGGCCGAACGCGTCGAGCACGCGGGCCGCGCCGCGCACGTGGCACGCGGTACCGGTGCACACCTGGACCTCGATCTCACCGCGGGGCTTGAGCGAGAACGCCTTGAAGAAGGTGGCGATGTGGTAGAGGCGCCCCATGTCGGTGCCGGTCAGCTCGCTCATGCGCTCCAGGCCCGCCCGCGGCAGGTACCGGAAGCGGTCCTGGACGTCCTGCATCATCTCGATGGCGAACTCGGGGTTGCGGCCCCACCGGTCGACGATCGCATCGACCTCCTGCAGGTCCTCACAGACGTCGCACGACATCGACATCTTCTCCTTGCACGCACGCGGCGGTTCTACGGCGCCTGCACCTGCATGTGCCACCGGGGACGGTTCTCGCGGCACTTGGCGACGATAGCCTTCAGCTTCTTGTTCATCAGCACGCTGCCCAGGCCGCCTCGCCCGGCCTGCTTGAGGCGCGGCGCAGCCCGCTGCCAGTCCCAGAAGGAGACGTTGAGGCAGCCGATGAGGCTGTGCCGCGCGGCCTCGCCGGCCGACACCACCGAGATGCTCTGCAGCTCGTCGTGGGACTCGGCGAACGAGCGGTGCAGTGTCATGGCCAGGTCGTAGCTGTTGAGCGGCTCGTGGGGCGCGGTCTCGATGGTGACGCGGTGTCGATCACCGTCGATGACGAGCATCGACCACGCTGCGGCCTTCCCCGTGACCTCGAGCGCGTCGAAGCCCGAGAACTTGAGCAGCGGGCCGAAGTGGCCGCCCACGTTGCAGTCCATCACCGAGCCCGTCGTCGGCGAGATGCCCGTGACGAGGCACTTGCCGGTGCCCGAGAACGCGGGGGTGCCGCACAGCGGGCCGCCCGAGAAATAGAGGCCGTTGCGCGGATCGTCCCAGGCGATGGGGCCGGGGATCTGCTGCCACATCAGGTAGAGATCGAAGCCCTTGCCGCCGGTGAAGTACTCCTTCATGTACGGCGGCACCGACCGGAGCTCGATGTGCTTCGTCGACAGGTCGACGTGGAGCGTGCGGTCGGTGTAGCCCCGGTCGACGGCCTTCGGCGGGTACTCGATCTCCGCCAGGGTCCGGTGGGCCGCCCTCATCTCCTTCGGGTCCATGACGTCTCCGTCTGCTGCGCGCGCCCGCGACGCGGCGACCGCGACTCGCCTCCTGCTCTCATAGCACAGCGGGCCGGCCGGACAACACCCCCTGGGGTGTAGGCGTCCCCGGGCTCTCGGACGGCCGGCCGCTCAGGGCGTGACCCGCACCTTGCGGCCGGCCACGTAGCGCGGCTGCTCCGGCGGCGACCTGTAGACCCGCACGGCGTTCAGGCCGGCGGTGCGCGGGGTCACGGTCACGCGGCGGCTGCCCGGCGGCACCTCGACGCTGCCGCGCGAGTCCTCGAGCGGCGCGTCCTCCGGCACGACGACGACGAAGTAGCGCCAGCCGTCGCCGCGCCTCGCGCCTCCGGGCGAGGTACGCACCCGCACGCTGCCCGACGGCCGCGTCTGGGTCTACCTGCTCGGCGGGCTGCTCGGCCGCCACCAGAACCAGGTGGGGTTCCTGTACTCGACGGGGCCCTTCGCCCGCGGGGATTTCGCGCCCGGCGAGGGCGGGCGCGATCGGGTGTGCCTGGGCCCCGGACGGGGCGGCTCGGCCGGGGCGCGCCGGGCCCGACGAGGCGCGGGCCCGCGCGTCGGCGTGGCTGGTCGCGGCGCAGGGCGCTACGGCGCGGGCGCGCGCATCAGGCTCTCGATGCGGATGGCCATGTCGGCGAGGTCGGTGCTGGGCGCGTCAGAGGACGGTTTCGCGGCGGGCGGGTCGTCGGGCGAGCGCAGCGGAAGGTACGGAGACACGAGCGACCGGCCGAAGTCCCCCTGCAGGTGACGCGTCGTCGTCGAGATTTCCACGCTCGGGCCCATGGGCAGGGTCTTGGTCGGCTGGATCGGCAGCGGCGTACGCTCGACGATGGCGCGCAGCGCGGCGAGCTTGGCGGCCGGAATCGGCTGGAACTTCGTGACGGCGTCGGGGCCCTTGGTCCAGTGGGCGTGGGGCTTGCCGTCCGGGCCCGTGCCCTGCGCGATCTGCATGCTCCCCACGATCACGCCGTCCTTCGTCACCTTGAAGGCGCCGCGAGCGAAGAAGCTGGCCCACTCGAGACCGGCGGCGCCACGGCGCAGGACGATGCCGTGGACCTGCTCCGCGTAGCCGGCCTGGTGCGCGTGGATGGCGCTGCGGCTCGTGGCCACGAGCCACTTGATCTCGTCGAGCGAGCCGACCGTGCCGCCGTAGCTCTCGGCGCGCGGGTCGGTGAGCGGCGCGGCCGCAGGGGGTGCCGGCGGCCTGGCCGGCGTGGCCGAGGCCCCGGGACCGGCCGGCGGCGTGCCCGGCGGCGGCTGGTTGCTCGCGGGCGCACCGCAGGCGGCCACGAGGAACGCGAAGACGGCGGCGACGGGCGTGAGCTGCTTCATGGGGTCCTCCGCTGGGAAGGTCGTGGTGCCCTTCCAGACGGACGGTACCACGATTCGGTCTGTCGGCTCGGAAGCCTCTGCGACATCTCCATTTGACACGGTGCGACACGCGTGGAAGAACTCTCGGGCGCGTGGCCCGCGGGGCGGCGCCTGGAGGGAGTGAGGTCGGTGACGGGCGGCAGCGGCGGCGAGCGGTTCCGCGGGGCTCCGGGACGCCAGGGGCTCTACGATCCGGCCTTCGAGCACGACGCCTGCGGGGTCGGCCTCGTCGTGCGGGTGAGCGGCGAGAAGTCGCACGACCTCCTCGAACAGGGGATCGCGGTCCTCGAGAACATGAGCCACCGCGGGGCCTGCGGCTCCGACCCGTCGACGGGGGACGGCGCCGGCATCCTGCTCCAGGTGCCGGACGAGCTGCTGCGCGCCGCGGCCGCCACCGGAGGGGTCAAGCTCCCCGGCGCCGGCGAGTACGCGGTCGGCATGCTCTTCATGCCCGCGGACGAGGCGCAGCGCGCCGCCTGCGTGGCGGCCGTGGAGCGCGTGCTCGCGGAGGAGAAGCTGCGCCTCCTCGGCTGGCGCGACGTGCCCACCCGCCCCGAGGTCCTCGGCGCCCTCGGGCGCGCCTCGGTGCCGTTCGTGCGGCAGCTCTTCGTGGCGCGCTACTCGATCGACGACGCGGCCTTCACGCGCAAGCTCTACGTGGCGCGGCGCCGCATGGAGCGCGAGGTCGCCGCCGGGCCGCTCCCCGACCGGGGCGCCTTCTACGTCGTCAGCCTGTCGCCCCACACGATCGTGTACAAGGGGCTGCTGCTGCCGCGGCAGATGTTCGGGTTCTACCCCGACCTGGCCGACCCGAGCGCCGTCTCGGCCATCGCGCTGGTGCACGCGCGCTTCTCGACCAACACCTTCCCGGGGTGGCACCTCGCGCACCCGTACCGGCTCCTCTGCCACAACGGCGAGATCAACACGCTGCGCGGCAACGTCACCTGGATGCGGGCGCACGAGGGGCGCCTCAACTCCGACCTCTTCCGCGACGACCTGCCCAAGCTCTTCCCCATCATCCCCGACGGGCAGAGCGACTCGGCGTGCCTCGACAACGCCGCCGAGTTCCTGGTGGCCGGCGGCCGCTCCCTGCCGCACGCCCTGATGATGCTCATCCCCGAGGCGTGGGCGGGCAACACGCACATGGACCTCGATCTCCGCGCCTTCTACGACTACCACGCCGAGATCGTGGGCCCCTGGGACGGCCCCGCGGTCGTCGCCTTCTCCGATGGCCGTATCGCCGGCGCCACGCTCGACCCGAACGGCCTCCGACCGGCGCGCCACGCGCTCACGCGCGACGGCCTCTTCGTGCTCGCCTCGGAGGCCGGCGCCCTCGAGCTGCCGCCCGGCGACGTCGAGACCAAGGACCGGCTCAGGCCCGGCGAGATGATCCTCGTCGACACCGTCGCCGGCCGCGTGGTGCTGAACGACGAGATCAAGGCGATGGTCGCACGGCGGCGCCCCTACCGCGAGTGGCTCGCCACGCACCTCGTGAACCTCGGCGAGCTGCCGGCCCCCTTGGGCGTCGCGCAGCCCGACCACGCCACGCTGCGCCAGCGGCAGGCGGCCTTCGGCTACACGGTCGAGGAGCTGAAGCTCGTGCTCACCCCCATGGCCGTGACCGGCCAGGAGGCGCTCGGCTCCATGGGCACCGACACGCCGCTGGCGGTGCTCTCCGACCGGCCGCAGCTCCTCTACCGCTACTTCAAGCAGACCTTCGCCCAGGTCACCAATCCCCCCATCGACCCGATCCGCGAGCAGCTGGTGATGAGCCTGCTCACGCACATCGGACCCGAGGGGAACCTGCTCGCCGAGCGGCCCGAGCACGCCTCGCGCATCCGCGTGGCCGGCCCCATCCTCACCAACTGGGAGCTGGAGAAGATCCGGGCCCTGCAGGGGGAGCGCTTCCGGAGCGTCACCCTACGCGCGCTCTTCCCGGCGGCGGACGGACCGCCGGCGCTGGCCGCGGCGGTGGCCGGGCTGTGCGAGCAGGTATCGCGCGCCGTCGCCGACGGCCACACGCTCATCGTCCTCTCCGACCGCGGCGTCTCCGAGCGCCTCGCGCCGATCCCGATGCTGCTGGCGACCTCCGCGGTGCAGCAGCACCTGCTGCGCGAGAGCACCCGCACCGACGTGGGCCTCATCATCGAGACGGGCGAGGCCCGCGAGGTGCACCACTTCGCGTGCCTCATCGCCTACGGCGCCGGCTCGATCAACCCCTACCTCGCGTTCGAGACGCTCCACGACCTGGCGCGCGAGGGGTACCTCCCGGAGGGGATCGACGGCGAGACCGCCGAGGCGAAGTACATCAAGGCGGTGGACAAGGGCCTGCTGAAGGTCTTCTCCAAGCTCGGCATCACCTCGTTCCGCAGCTACCTCGGCGCCCAGACCATGGAGGCCCTCGGCCTGGGGCGCGAGCTGGTGGAGCGCTACTTCACCGACACGCCGTCGCGGCTCGGCGGCATCGGGCTGCGGGAGCTGGCCGAGGAGACCCTGCGCCGGCACCAGGCGGCATACCGCCGCGTGCCGAAAGCGCTCCGCCGCCTCGACCAAGGGGGCGAGTACCACGTCCGCGCGGACGAGGAGCGCCACGCCTGGAGCCCGGAGGCGATCGACCTCCTCCAGCAGGCGGTGCGCACTGGCGACGCCGCGGCCTACCGGCGCTTCTCGGCCACCTGCGACGCTCACAACGCCGGCGCCACGCTGCGCGGGCTGCTCGACCTGGTGCCGGCCACGCCGGTGCCGCCGGACGAGGTCGAGCCGGCCGCCAGCATCGTCACGCGCTTCTGCACCGGCGCCATGTCGTACGGCTCGATCAGCAAGGAGGCCCACGAGGCCCTCGCCGTCGCCATGAACCGCCTCGGTGGCAAGAGCAACACCGGTGAAGGGGGCGAGGAGGTGGAGCGGTTCGTCCTCGACAAGGGCGGCGACTCGCGCTCGAGCGCCATCAAGCAGGTCGCCTCGGCACGCTTCGGCGTCACCCCGCTCTACCTCCTGAACGCGCGCGAGATCCAGATCAAGATCAGCCAGGGGGCGAAGCCGGGCGAAGGGGGTCAGCTCCCGGGCCACAAGGTCGACGAGATCATCGCCCGCACCCGCCACTCGACCCCGGGCGTGCAGCTCATCTCGCCGCCGCCGCACCACGACATCTAC
>JACRCY010000444.1 GCA_016218785.1 Deltaproteobacteria bacterium | reverse complement strand
GCTCCGCGACCTCGCTGATGTAACGCTCGGGACCGAGGTAGTCGGCGAGGTTCGCGCCGGTGATGTTCTCCAGCGCCTCCGCCTTGTCCTCGGCGATCTTCACGGCGACGCCGCGGATGACGTTCGCGATCTCGCGCTCGAGGTTGCGCACCCCGGCCTCGCGCGTGTAGCTGTCGACGATCCCCTCGACGGCGCTGTCCTGGAGGTCGATGCGCTCCTTGGTGATGCCGTGCTCCTCGAGCTGCTTGGGGACGAGGAACTGCCGCGCGATCATCTTCTTCTCCGCGCGGGTGTAGCCCGGCAGCTCGAGGATCTCGAGCCGGTCGCGCAGCGCCGGCTGGATCGGGTCGAGGATGTTCGCCGTCCCGATGAACATGACGCTCGAGAGGTCGAACGGCACCTCGAGGTAGTGGTCCGAGAAGCTGTTGTTCTGCTCCGGGTCGAGCACCTCGAGCAGGGCCGATGCGGGGTCGCCACGGAAGTCGTGCCCGAGCTTGTCGATCTCGTCGAGCATGAAGACCGGGTTGTGGGTGCCGGCCTTCTTCATGCCCTGGATGATGCGGCCGGGCAGCGAGCCGACGTAGGTGCGGCGGTGGCCGCGGATCTCCGCCTCGTCGCGCACGCCGCCGAGGCTGACGCGGATGAACTTGCGGCCGAGCGAGCGGGCGATCGACTTGCCGAGCGAGGTCTTGCCGACGCCGGGCGGGCCCACGAAGCACAGGATCGGGCCCTTCTTGTCGGGCTTGAGCTTGCGGACGGCCAGGTACTCCAGGATGCGCTTCTTGACCTTGTCGAGGTCGTAGTGGTCGGCGTTGAGGATGTCGCGCGCCTCCTGGATGTTGAGCTTGTCCTCGGTCGAGACCGTCCAGGGGAGCTCCACCAGCCACTCGAGGTAGGTCCGCGTGACGGTGTACTCGGCCGACGAGGGCTGCATCACCTTGAGCCGCTCGAGCTGCTTGAACGCGACCTTCTCCACCTCGGCGGGCATCTTCGCCTCGGTGATCTTCTCCTTGAACTCGTCGAGGTCGCCGCCGCTCTCGTCCAGCTCGCCCAGCTCCTCCTTGATGGCCTTCAGCTGCTGACGCAGCACGTACTCACGCTGGTTGCGCCCCATCTCCTCCTGGACCTGGGTGTTGATCTTCTCCCGGACCTTGAGGACCTCGAGCTGCCGCGACAGGAACTGCAGCACCTTGCGCACGCGCGCCTTGAGGTCGAAGGTCTCGAGGATGTCCTGCTTCTCCTCGACCTGGACGTCGAGGTTGGAGGTGATGAGGTCGGCGAGCTGGCCCGGGTCGGAGACGGTGTCGACCAGGGCCGACGCCTCCTTGGGCAGCTCCGGCATCAGCTTGATGACGCGCTTGGCGATGTCCTTGAGGTTCATCACCAGGGCGTCGAGCTCGACGTCGGTGATGGCGCGATCGGGCATCGGATGGACGTGCGCCTGGATGAACGGGTCCTGGCTGCTGAACTCGACGATCCGGATGCGCGAGACGCCCTGCAGGATGACCGAGAAGTTGTCCTTGGCGAGCTTGATGACCTTGAGGATGCGCGCCGCGCAGCCGACGCCGTACAGGTCCCCCTCGCCGGGATCCTCGGTCCGGGCGTCCCGCTGCGTCAGGATGCCGATCACGGGGCGCTCCTTGGAGATGGCTTCCTCGACGAGGCGCACGCTCTTGCGGCGACCGACGTCGATCGGGATGATGGATCCGGGGAACAGCACCGAGTTCCGGAGCGGCAGGATGGAGATGGTCTCCGGGACCTCGATGGCCCCCTCGGGCGGGACCGCGCCGCTCTGCTTCGTCTTGCTCATGCTCTGGCTCCAATGCTTCCACACTGCGACGCAGGGCTCGTTCGGATCCCCGCCCGCTCCACGCGGCGGCGTCAGGATAGACCTCGCCGCATATGGTCGGAACGTAGACACGTTTGGGGCCGCTGGCAAGGGCTCTCGGTCCACCCCGCGCCGGAGGCGTTCCCGGGGCTGTCGCCGCGCCGATCCGGGGCGGCTGACCGTGAGACGGCCGACGAGGCGCCGCGTGACGCGACGGGCCACGCCGCGACGCCGGCGCCCGCAGGCGCATGTCGGGCGCATTGCCACCGACACCGCGACCCGATATCCTGGTCCGCCAACCACCGGAGCTACGAATGCAAATCAGGTTCCTGGGCGCGGCCCAGACCGTCACTGGTTCGATGCACCTGCTCCAGACTTCTTCGGCCGCGCTGCTCGTCGACTGCGGCCTCTTCCAGGGGCGGCGCGCCGAGGCCAACCAGCGCAACCGCAACCTGCCCAAGGTCGCGCTCGAGGCGACGGCGATGCTGCTGACCCACGCGCACATCGACCACTCGGGCAACACCCCGACGCTGGTGCGCGACGGCTTCCGGGGCACCATCTTCGCCACGCCGCCCACGGTCGACCTGGCCCACGCGCTGCTCCTCGACTCGGCCCACATCCAGGAGTCCGACGCCGAGTTCCTCAACCGCAAGTTCGCGCGGGACCCCGACTTCGAGCCGGTGGTGCCCCTCTACACCGAGGTGGACGCCCGGCGCGCCCTGACCCGCTTGGAGGCGGTCCCGTACGAGCAGGAGTTCGAGCCCTTCCCGGGGGTGTCGGTCCGGTTCGTCGAGGCGGGCCACATCCTCGGCTCGGCCCAAGGCCTGCTCGCGGTGAAGGACAACGGCCACACGACGCGGATCCTGTTCTGCGGCGACCTCGGCCGCAAGGGGCTCCCAGTGATCAAGGACCCGGCCGTGCCGACGGAGCGGCCGGACTACGTCGTCATCGAGAGCACCTACGGCAACCGGCTCCACAAGGACATCGCCTCCTCGCAGGACGAGCTGGTCGAGGTGATCAAGGACACGGTGAGGCGCGGCGGCAAGGTCATCGTGCCGGCCTTCGCCGTCGGCCGCACCCAGGAGCTGGTCTATGCCCTGAACCAGCTCGAGCACGAGGGGCGCATCCCGCGGCTGCCGGTCTACGTCGACAGCCCCCTCTCCACGGCCGTGACCAAGGTCTTCGAGAAACACGCTGAGTGCTTCGACACGGAGACGGCCGCGTTCCTCAAGGAGAACGGCAACCCCTTCGGCTTCCGCAACCTGACCTACATCACGTCCCGTGAGGAGTCGATGAAGCTCAACGACCTCACGGAGCCGGCGATCATCATCGCCTCGTCGGGGATGTGCGAGGCCGGCCGGATCCTGCACCACCTGCGCAACAACGTCGAGAACGAGCGCAACTCGATCATCATCGTGGGCTTCCAGGCCGAGCACACGCTGGGACGGCGCCTCGTCGAGCGGCGGCCCAAGGTCAAGATCTTCGGCCTCGAGCACGAGGTCCACGCGCGCGTGGTGACCATCGGGGCCTTCTCGGCCCACGCCGACCAGAAGGATCTGGTCGAGCACGCCCGGGGGCTCGGGCCGGTGAAGCGCTTCTTCATCGTGCACGGCGAGCCCGAGGGCGCGGCGGGCCTGAAGGCGGCGCTCGGCGCGGTCGGCCTCGACGGCTACATCCCGGCGCCCGGCGAGACCGTGGCGCTGGCATAGACCGCCGCTGCGCTACTCCTCGATCGTGTCGGGGGGACCGCCCGGCGCGATGGCGGCCGGAGGTCAGGTGCGCCGCGGAGGCGCGCCTCTGCGTCCCCCGGAACCCCTCTCGGCGGTCTCGGCGAAGCCGAGCCCGCCTCGCCACGGCTCGCCCGCGTTACTCCTCTTCGGCGGGCTCGGGCGGCGGCGCCTCGGGCGGCGGCGGCGCGCCGGGGGCCGCCGGCAGCACGGTCCGGCCGTGGACCACCGGGAGCGGCTGGCCGTAGTGGGCCCGGTAGCGGTCGTAGAGCTTCTGCGGGCGGCCCGCCGCGCGCACCACCTTGGCGTTCGCGTGGGTGAGGTGCCCCTGGATGACCGGGTACGCCTCCGGCGCGCCGATGTACGCCAGGGCGTACAGCACGGCCGCGACCACGTGCGTGTAGCGCTCCCTGGCGAGCACGTTCATCAGCGGCTGGGTCGCGGCGGGATCGCGGGCCACGCCCAGCATGTCGGCGGCGCGGCGGCGCTCCTGGTGCCTGGGACTCTCGAGGAGCTGCACCAGCGTGGCCGTCCCCATGCCGCTGCGGACCCGGCTACCGCCGCAGCCGACGACGGCACCACCGGCGAGGACGACGGCGATCGAGAGGAGGAGGAAGCGGCGACTCGGCGCGTGGCTCATGGCTCCCTTCGCAGTGCAGCGACGGTGCCGCAGACGGCACCGACCAGGGAGCATTCTCGACGGACCGGACGCGCGTGTCAACGTCGGCCGCCCGGCCGCCACGACCGATCAGGGACCCGGTAGCATCGCGGCCGCCGGCCCCGCGCGGCCCCCGTGGCGAGGCCGCCGGCAAGCGGCGGGCAGAGTGAGCCCCGACGCCCGGCAGGCGGTACGTGAGCAGCCAGCGATGTGGAGC
>JACRCY010000443.1 GCA_016218785.1 Deltaproteobacteria bacterium | reverse complement strand
GGGTGCCGCGGCGGGGCGGTGTTCGAGAACGACGGTGACGAGACGCACCCCGACGGACGCGCCACCGTGCGGAGCCCCGGCGACGTGGACGACGGCCTCGCGACCGGCGCGGCCACCGTGACCACCAACCACTTCGTGAAGCGCACCGACACGAGCGCCGCGTCCGCCGGCTCGCTCCGGCGCTACGAGATCCTGGTCGCGGGGATCAACCAGGCCCTCCAGGCGGGGGGCCTCGACGTGCCGGGTGCCCTGGGGCTCATGGCCGACGTCTCCGCGCCGGACATCTCGTCGCCTACCTACTACACGATCATCGTCGACACCTCGACCATGACCTTGTACCTGCACCTAGCCGCCACCACCGACGGCGATGCGCCGCTGCAACCGCCGCACGTCCTGCCCCTCGGGCAGCTGTTCGCCCCTTTGCCGCGTTGACCGGCTGCCCGGCGCCGCGCTACCCTCGTGCCGACGGAGGGAGGGCGCGATGACGCGATGGTGGCTCGGCGTGATCCTCGCAGTGTCTGCGGTCTTGGGCGCGGCGTGCAGCAGCGAGCCGGTGCCGGCCATCCCGCCCGGGTGCAACCCCATCAGCCTCGACTCCTGCTACCTGCCGTACCCGTCGGCGTTCTACCAGGTGGCCGACCCGAGCACGCCGACGGGCGTGCGCATGCAGTGGCCGGCACAGTTCCTCCCCGACAGCGACGGCGTGCCCTTCGACCCGCGGCGCCTGGTCGACGCCGACGGCGCCTCGCCCGCCGCTCCCATCGTCGTCTTCTTCAAGGAGGGGATCGACCTCGCCGGGCTGCCGACCATCCACGCCATGGAGGAGTCGGTCGCGGCCACGAGCAAGGTGGTGCTCGTCGACGAGGCCGGCACGCGCGTGCCCTTCTTCGTGGAGCTCGACGCCAACAGCGTCGGCGACGCCGTGGCGGACCAGCGGGCGCTCGTCATCCGGCCCCTCCATCGCCTGGAGCCGGCCACCCGCTACGTGGTCGCCATCCGCGGCGACGTCAGGAACCAGGCCGGCGGAGCGCTCCTGGCGCCGCAGCCGTTCCGGACCCTCCGGGACCAGCGGTCGACCGGGCGGACGGCGGTCAAGGCGCTCGTGGATCACTACGAGCAGGTCTTCGCCATCCTCGCCGGCGTCGGCGTCGGCCGCGGCGAGATCGTGCTGGCGTGGGACTTCGTGACCGCCAGCGAGGAGTCGATCACCGCTCCGCTCCTCGCCATGCGCGACGACGCGCTCGCGCGGGTCGCGGCCGGCGGCTACGGCTACACCATCGACGCGGTCAAGGAGAACCCCGACGCGCGCCTGCTGCGACAGGTGACGGGCACCTTCGAGGCGCCCTGGTACCTCGAGGGCACGGGCGCCACGGCCGCCCTGGCCTTCGGCGCCGACGGGAAGCCGGCGTTCCAGGGGGTCGGCACCGCCCCCTTCGCCGTCAACGTGCCCCAGTGCGCGGCGACCGCGACCGGCCCCTTGCGGGTCATCGTCTTCGGCCACGGCATCTTCGGGACCGGGGAGGGGGAGATCGACAGCGACTACCACCACTCCCTCGCGAACGAGTTGTGCGCCATCGAGATCGCGGGCAACTGGCTCGGCCTGTCGCGCGACGACCGCGCCACCACGGTACCGCAGGTGCTCCTCGACCTGTCGCAGGTCTACATCGTCACCGACAAGCTGATGCAGGCGCAGGTGAACTTCCAGGTGCTGGCCCGGCTCGTGCGCGGCGCGCTCAAGGACGACGCCGTGCTCACCCGCGAGGGGACCGTCGGCGGGACCGCGATCACCGACGCGAGCGAGGTCTACTACTACGGCTGCTCCAACGGCGCCATCCAGGGCTCGGCCTTCATGGCGCTGTCACCCGACGTCGAGCGCGGCGTGCTCAACGTCGGCGGCGGCCCCTGGACGCAGCTCATGCAGCGCAGCACCGCCTTCTCGATCCTGGCCGCCGCCTTCGTCATCCTCTACCCCAACAACGCCGACCAGCAGCTGATCTTCGCGGTGTGGCAGTCCTACTGGGACGCGGTCGACCCGGTGACCTGGGCGGCGCACTCGGTCCGCGCGCCGCTCCCCGGGGCCCCGGCGAAGCGCATCCTCGTGCAGGAGGCGATCGGCGACGCGACCGTGCCCAACATCGGCACCCGCTATCTGGCCCGGACCCTCGGCGTGACCGGCCTGGGGCCGCTCGTCGACCCGCCCTTCGACGTCCCCGTCGCGGCCGGGCCGCTCGCCTCGGGCTACTCGCAGTGGGACACCGAGCCGAGCCCGCTCCCCGACGACGTGAACATCCCGCCGCAGGACAACCCGGCGCACAGCAGCGTCCGCAAGCTCCCGGACCTGGTGCGGCAGCTCGACGCCTTCTTCCGGCCCGACGGCGAGGTCACGCAGACGTGCCCCGCGTCGGGGTGCGTCTACCCGGGGTTCAAGTAGGCGAGGGAGGGGGACGCGGCCGCGGAGCGCGGCGACGCAGCGGCGGCTGGCGGGGGGCGCTACTCGATGGTCCAGCAGGTGCAGCCGGTGTCGGCGGCGGTGCACTCGTGGAGGCCGCCGGGGGCGTAGCAGGTGTAGCCGTAGCAGCACTCGGCGGTCTGGGTGCAGTGCTGGCCGGGCAGGGCGCAGGTGCCGCCGTCATCCTGGACCGTGCCGCCGTCGGGCGGCTCCACGATGTACCCGCACGTGCCGGTGAGCGAGCCCGGCGGGATGTTGCAGATCAGGCCGGCGCAGCAGTCGCTGGTGGAGGTGCAGACGCCGCCATAGGGCACGCACTGGGTGGCGCCGCAGCGCAGCACCCCCTGGTCGTCGGGTACGCAGGGCCGGCCCTCGCAGCACTCGGAGGAGAAGGAGCACTGCCCGCCCGCCGGGATGCAGCAGTCGGGCGTGCCGTCGTAGCCCTGGGGGCATGGGCCATCGGAGCCACCGAAGCAGCGCCACACGCCGCTGTTGTCGGGGTGGCAGCACTGCCACTTGGGCGGCTCGCAGTTGCAGCAGTCGGCGGGCGCGTTGACGCCCTCGCCCTTGCACACGTTGCCGACCGGGTTGCAGCCGGTCGGGTTGCGGCAGCGGCCGATCGGGGGATCGGTGCCGGCCATGATGTTGCACTCCATGAGGCCGTACTGGGAGCTCTGGTCGGGGCCGGGGCAGCAGTCGGAGGTGTCGGTGCACAGCTCGCCCTGGAGGCGGCAGCCCGAGGTGACCTGACAGATGCTGACGCCCATGGAGGTCGGCACGCACAAGCGGCTGCAGCACTGGGTCAGGTCGGTGCAGGGAAGGCCGGCCACGGCGCAGCCGCCGGCTCCGGTGACCACGATGTCGCTGCAGGTGCCGGCCGTCAGGCCGCTCGGGACGGTGCAGACGCCGGTGCAGCAATCGGTGCCGGCGTAGCAGATGTCGCCTATGGGCGCACAGACGAACGACGGCGCGCAGCGGTCGGCCAGGCAGTTCAGCGAGCAGCACTCGGTGGCCGCGCCGCACGCGTTGCCGAGGGTGATGCAGCCGCCCACGACGATGGCCTCGCAGGTGCCGCCGAGGCAGTTGTTGGTGCAGCACTCGGCGTTGCCGGCGCAGGCGCCGCCGGTGGTGGTGCACAGGGTCGCGTCGCAGACGCCGCCGCCGCAGTTCAGGCTGCAGCAATCGGTGGCCACGGTGCAGGCCGAGCCCGCGGTGCCGCAGGTGCCGACGGAGCAGGTGCTCGTGGTGAGGTCGCACGACAGCGAGCAGCAGTCGCCCGCGCCCGTGCAAGCCTCGCCCAGCGCGAGGCAGGCCCAGGCGTCCTGTTGGCCGCCGCCGTCGCCGGGCAGGCCACCGTCCGGGATCACCGAGGTCCCGTCGTCACCGCACCCCCCGAGAAGCAACCCCAGCCCCAGGACCACCGCCAGGCGCGTTCGCATTGGCACCTCCGTCTCGCCCCGCGGGGCAGCCCCGGCCTTGTGGCCGGTGCTCCCCCCCCGCGGTTCTATGGCGAGAGTAATTGTAACACCGCCGGCCGGGGATCGCGAAACCGGGGGCGGCAGGGCTACGGATCGCGAGGCCGGGGGCGTCAGGGCCGGGTGGTATAGTGCGTCCTGGTCGGCAAGGGCGCGATGCTGAAGGTCGTCTACTCCAACTCCACCGAGGAGCTGCTCGCGGCGCTGGCGCGCGACGTGGCCGCGGCGCGCGCGGGGGCCGGGCTCCTCGAGCCGACCCACCTGGTGGTCCCCGACCGCCACGTCGCCGCCTGGGTGAAGCTGGGGCTGGCGCGGCTCCAGGGTCTCTGCGCCAACGTCGAGGTTCACTACCTCAAGCGTTTCTTCGGGGACCTCGTCGCGGGCGCGGCCCCCGACGTGCGCCTGGTCGACGCCGAGACCCTGCTGGGCCTGGTGCTGGCGGTGCTGCTGGACGACGACCTCCTCCAGGCGGCCGACCTCCAGCCGGCGCACGCGTACGTGGAGGCGGTGGCCGATCCCTTCGCCCGCGACCTCAGGCGCTGGCAGCTCGCCGAGCGGCTGGCGCACCTCTTCGAGGAGTACGAGCTCTCGCGGCCGGAGCTGCTCGACGGGTGGCTCCGGTCGGCCGGGTCGGGGCGGCGGGCGCGGCGCGGCCCGGCCGACACGGGCCCGGCCGCCTGGCAACGGCGGGTGTGGCTCGAGGCGTTCGGGCCCGGCGGGCTGCTCGAGCGGCGCGCGGCCGCGGGGGTGAGGTGGCTCACGCTGCGCGACCTCCTCGCCGCCGCCCCGCCGCTGCGGCTCGAGGAGCTCAGGCTGCCGCCCCGG
>JACRCY010000449.1 GCA_016218785.1 Deltaproteobacteria bacterium | reverse complement strand
GCGGGGGGCGCGCGGTGGGGGGGAGCCTCGACGGGCTGGGCCCGGCGAGGGGGGGCGGGGAGAGCCCCCCCCCTAATAGACCTCGAAGGGGTCTCGCGCCGGTACGAGATGGGCGGCGAGACCATCTACGCCCTGCGCGACATCACGTTCCAGGTGGCGATGGGGGAGTTCGTCGCCATCGTGGGCGCGTCCGGCTCGGGCAAGAGCACGATGATGAACATCCTCGGCTGCCTCGACACCCCGAGCCAGGGGACCTACCGCCTGCGCGGCCAGGACGTGCGCGGCCTCGACGACAACGCCCTCTCCGACCTGCGCAACTTCGAGATCGGCTTCGTCTTCCAGACCTTCCAGCTCGTGCCACGCACCACCGCCCTGGAGAACGTGGAGCTGCCGCTCGTCTACCGGGGCGTGGCGGCGGCCGAGCGGCGCCGGCTGGCCCGCCTGGCGCTGGAGCACGTGGGCCTCGGCAACCGCACCAGCCACAGACCGAGCGAGCTGTCGGGGGGCCAGCGCCAGCGCGTCGCCATCGCCCGCGCGCTGGTCACCGAGCCGTCGCTGCTCCTCGCCGACGAGCCCACCGGCAACCTCGACTCGCAGACCGGGCGCGACATCCTGGCCCTCTTCGGCGAGCTCCACCGCGCCGGCAACACCATCGTGCTCGTCACGCACGAGCCCGCCATCGCGGCGCAGTGCCCCCGCGCCGTGCGCCTCTCCGACGGCAGCATCATCGACGACGGGCCGGGGGAGCGGGTGGCGCGCCCCGCCCCTGCGGCCCCGGTGACTGCGGAGTGACGCATGGCTCGGCGGCGCGTCAGAGGGGTCAAGCGGTTCTTCATCGAGCTCTTCGCCGCACTCGGCATCGCCCTCCGGGGCGTGGCGCAGAACCGCCTGCGCGCCGGGCTCTCGATCCTCGGCGTCATGATCGGCGTGGCCACGCTGACGGCCCTCCTGTCGATCACCCAGGGGCTGTCCGCGTCGTTCGCCCGGCAGCTGGCGCAGATGGGGGCCAGCACGCTCTACGTCTCGAGCCGCCCCTGGGTCATGCGCGGCGATTGGTGGCGCTACCGCAACCGCCCCAACCTCAAGAAGAGCGACGTCCAGGCGCTGCGGGAGCGTGCCACCCTGCTCGTCGCGGTGTCCCCCGTCGTCACCACCCAGGCCGAGGTCCGCTATCAGGGGGAGTACGCCACCGAGGTCGACGTGCGCGGCACCACCGAGCAGTACGCCGAGACCGCCAACCTGAAGATCGACGAGGGGCGCTTCCTCTCGCCCATCGACGTCGAGTACGACCGCCCCGTCGCGGTGATCGGCGCCGAGCTCAAGGAGCGGTTGTTCAAGGGGACGAGCCCGATCGGGGCGTCGCTCCAGGTCGCGGGACGGCGCTTCGTGGTCATCGGGACCCTGAAGTCGCAAGGGAAGGCGTTCGGCCGCTCCCTCGACAGCAACGTGACCGTCCCGCTCGGGCTCTTCAGCCGGGTCTTCGGGAGCAAGCGCGACCTGGTGATCACCGCCAGCGCGACGCCGGAGACGCTCAACCAGGCCGAGCAGCAGGTCATCGAGGTGCTGCGGCGGGCCCGGGCCTTGAGCGCCGAGCAGGACGACAACTTCGCCGTCAACCGGCAGTCGGCCATCGTCAAGATGTTCGAGTCCGACACCGCCGCGATCTTCGGTGTGGGCATCGCCGTCGGGGTCATCGCCCTGGTGGTGGGCGGCATCGGCGTGATGAACATCATGCTGGTCGCCGTCACCGAGCGCACCCGCGAGATCGGCGTGCGCCGGGCCCTCGGCGCACGACAGCGCACCATCCTCATGCAGTTCCTGATCGAGTCGAGCCTGGTGACGCTGAGCGGGGGTCTCTGCGGCACCGCCCTCGGGCTCGGGGGCGCGCAGGTCTTCTCGCTGACGACGCCCGTGTCCGCGGTGGTGACCCCGCTCGCCATCGCGCTCCTCATCGGCGGCATCGGCGTCATGAACATCATGCTGGTCTCGGTCACCGAGCGCACCGCCGAGATCGGCATCCGGCGCGCCCTCGGCGCCCGGCGCCGGCGCATCCTCGCGCAGTTCATCGTCGAGGCGATCCTGCTGACGAGCGTGGGGGGGCTCCTGGGCCTGGCCTTGGGCGCGGGCGTCGCGGCGCTCGTGCGCATCCTCGTCGGGCTCCCGACGGTCGTGCCCCTGTGGGCCATGGTGTGGGCGCTGGTCGTCTCCGCGGGCACGGGCCTCCTGTTCGGCAGCTACCCGGCCTATCGTGCCTCGCGCCTGGACCCGGTCGAGGCGATGCGCCACGAGTAGCCAGGCCGGCTCAGCCGGGCGTGTGCGCGGTGGCGCCGAGCCGCGCGAGGGGCGCCCGCTCGACGAGCCGGCGCAGGCAGCCGGCCGCCTCGTCGGGCGTGACCACCCCCGCGGGCAGGTACGCGACCAGCCAGACGCCGGTGGTCGCGGCGGTCACCTTGACGCGCTCGCTGTCGGTGATGGGGGTGCCGAACGGCCCGGCGGCGTCCACGAGCGTTGGCTTCGCGGCGAGGTCGAAGGGACCGCGCATCGAAGTCATGGACTCCCCGGGGCGGCCAGCCCGCAGCGTGAAGGGGGGAGTGATGCCGCCGACGTCCATGACGCAGGCGGGGACCACGAGCTCCATCGAGAGGCAGTTGTTCAGGTCCACGGACGGGTCGATGGCGGGCAGCTCGTCCCCCTTGAGCACGCGGCGCAGGAGGGCCTCCGCCGAGGGCCGGTAGCGGGTGGGGTCGCACCCCGCGGCGCGGAAGAGCTTGCGCACCGCGGCGGCGGCCGGGTGCGCGGCCAGCTTCTCGACGGTGAGCGCCGCCCGGGCGCGGGCGGCGGCCTCCCGCCGCACCTCGGCGAGCGCCTCGGGCGGGCCCGCCTGCGGCGCGAGCTCCGCCCAGAAGAGGACCCACCCTTCCAGCTCGTGGTCGACGACTGGCGGAAACGACATCGGCTGTGCTCCTTCCTTCAGGTGCCGGCTGCGCCTCAGCGCAGCTTCTTGCGCGCCGCCCACACCTCGGCCTCGGCGCGATAGTAGGCCGCCGCGAGCGTGTCGGGCTTCGCGGCCGTGCCCGCCTGGAACTTCGCGGTCACCCCCGCCTCGAGCTCCTTCATCCGTTGCCGGTGATCCTCGAGCGCCGCGGGGGCCTTGGCGCCCGCCTCGAGCTGCGCCGTGAGCCAGCGGACCGACCAGGTGTAGATGGCCTCGGTGGGGTCGCGGCCCACGGCGACCGACGCCTTGACGGCCTCGAAGGCGGCCCGGGCCGCCTCGGTCCGCGCGGTGGCGAGCTCCTTGGCCGAGGCGCTGGGCGCCGGCGCGGCCGGTGACGGCGAGCGCGCCACGACGGCGAGCACGAGCAGGATCGCGGCAGCGGTGACGGGGTAGAGACGCGTGGGCCTCATGGAGCCTCCTTGGCGCCCGCCCGGGCGGCGGGGTTCGGGGTCGTGGGAAACACGATGATGTACGAGCCCGGGCCGCGCTCGATGAGCAGGGCCCGATCCGGTCCGGCCTGCCTGAGGAAGAGCGGATACCACGCCGCCTTCCGCAGATCCCCGTCGCCCCGGATGTACTCGGGCACGAAGAGATCGACCTCGGCGAAGCGCCCCGCGGCGAGCCGCTGGAGCGCGGCCGCGTAGGACCAGTCCTCGTACCCCGCGCGCGGGTGGAGGTCGTTGTGGAGGGCGCCGCCGTAGAGGACGATGAGCCGCCGCTCGTTGCCGGCGTCGGCGGGCGCCTCCGCGCGCAGCCGCTGGCGCATGGCCCACACCTCGACCGCCTTGGCCTGCAGCTGGCGGGTGATGAGGTCGAGCATCTTGGCGTAGTCGACCTCCTTGCCGCCGAAGACCTCCGCGTACTCCTTGCAGGTGAGCGTGAGGACATGGGTGAGGAGGCGCCGGGCCCGCGCGCGCCGGAGCAGCGTCTCCACCTCGTTCTCGGTCTCGGCCGGCCGCTCGGTCGTCTGCTTCACGTCCTTGACCACCTGCTTCTCGATCGCGCCGCACTTACCCTCGGTCACCCAGGTCTCCACGATGAGGTCCGAGGCCTCGGTCGCGAGCGGCTCCAGGAGCTGGCGGGTGAAGCGCTTGACCGCCGAGTCGACCTTGGGAGCACCCGTGCGCTCGTGGTACTCGCCGACGCCGAGGAT
>JACRCY010000437.1 GCA_016218785.1 Deltaproteobacteria bacterium | reverse complement strand
TCGGGCGCGGTGCCGGTGGGCGCCACGATGCCGGTGGGGGCCACGACGCCGGTCGGCCCGGTCGGCCCCACGACCTCCTCCTCCTTCTCGAGCTGGGCGTTGACCTCAAGGGTCTCGCCCGGCGCCACCCGCACCGAGGCCCCCCGCACCCCCGCGCACGCGTCCGGCAAAGCCGGTCGCGCGCGCCCCTTGTGCGACGCCGCGCCTCAGCGGACCGGCGCGCTGCCGGGCTGGCTCGTGGTCGTCGGGGCGCTCGCCGGGCGCTCCGCCGGCGGCGCGGGGAGCTCGATCTTCCACAGCTCCCCTTCGCGCACCACCGCCACGGTTTCGCGCGCGCCGCCCGGGCCGCGTACCTCCACCAGCGCGTGGCGGTCGTTCGCCTCCACCACGCGTACGTCGTCGAGGTCGTAGCGGGGCCGCGCCATGCCGATGATCAGCATGTCCTTCCACTCGAAGGGGCGGCGCGCCCCCGCCTGCTGCGTGGCGAGCCGGGCGGTCTCCTGCAGTCGGGCGCGCGTGCGTGGCCCGATCAGGCTGCACACGCGCTCCCGGTCCCGCGCCGCGGAGCGCAGGTCGGCGGCGCGGGTGAAGGCGCGCACCGCGCCCGTGGGCGTGCGCGCCTCGTCGACCTGGCGGCACGCCACGGCCGCCGTCGCGAGCGCGGCGCCCCCGACGAGGACCAGGGCCCGCTGCCCGAGGCTCACCCGTCGATCCCGATGGCGCGGCGCACCAGCAGGACGGTCGCCGCCGCCCGCCCGCGCGCCCGCGCCGCGCCGGTGGCGAGCACGTCGCGCACGTAGTCGGGACGCGCCGCCAGGTCGAGGGCGGCCTCGCGGATGGGCTTGAGCACCTCGGCCATGTTGCCGGCCAGGGCCCGCTTGCACTCGACGCAGCCGATGGTGGCGTGGGTGCACCCCTCGCGCACCCAGGCGCAGACCTGCGGCGGGCTGAGGCGCTCGTGCAGGGCGAACACGTTGCACACGTCGGGGTTGCCCGGGTCGGCGCGGCGCCGGCGGTTCGGATCGGTCACCGCCACCGCCAGCTTCTTCGCGATCTCCTCGGGCGGGTCGCGCAGGTTGACCGTGTTGCCGATGCTCTTGGACATCTTCGCCTGGCCGTCGAGGCCGCGCACGCGCGGCGTCGAGGAGAGGATGGGGTTCGGCTCCGGGAACAGATCGCCGAAGCGGTGGTTGAAGCGCCTGGCGACCTCGCGGCAGAGCTCCAGGTGCTGCAGCTGATCGTCGCCCACCGGCACGTAGCCGGCGCGGTAGACCAGGATGTCGGCCGCCATCAGCACGGGGTAGGTGAAGAGCCCGATGTTGATGTTGTCGGCCTGCCGCGCCGACTTGTCCTTGAACTGAGTCATGCGACCGAGCTCGCCAAACTGTGTGCAGCAGCTCAGGATCCAGGTCAGCTCGGTGTGCTGGGCCACGTCCGACTGGCGGAAGAGGGTGGCCCGGGCCGGATCGATGCCGCAGGCCAGCAGGTCCACCGCCATGTCGAACACCCGGGTGGGCAGCTCGCGCGGCTCGTAGTCCTGCGTGATCGCGTGGTAGTCCACCACGGCGTAGATGCAGTCGTGGGTGTCGATCAGGCCGACCCAGTTGCGGATCGCGCCCAGGTAGTTCCCGATGTGCAGCTCCCCGGAGGGCTGGATCCCCGAGAAGACCACGGGCTTCTGGTCCGCCGGCGCCATCACGCGAAGTTGTGTAGCCGCGCGGCCTCCCGGTGTCAAGGAAGCCGTTTGCTTCCGCCCCTTTGCGCTTGCCGAGGGGACCCCGGCGTGGTTCAATGGGCAGGCGCTGAATAGCGGGGGTGAGGAGCGCGTCCAAGCGGAAGCTCACCCATATTGTAAGGAGGGAGCGATGCGCAAGAGCGTGTGGTTCGTAGCCGCGGGGCTGATCCTGCCCCTCTACGGCTGCTACTCGGTGGTCGACGACGGCATGCAGGTGCCGCCGCAGCCGCAGCCGGCACCCTACGTCGCCCCGGCGCCAGCGCCCGCGCCCGTCTACGCGGCGCCGGCACCCGCGCCCGTCGAGGCCGACCCGGCCGAGGCCGCTCCCGCCGAGGCGCCGGTGGGCGAGCCGACGGAGGACTACGCCACCAGCGAGCCTCCCGAGCCGGTGTACGAGGAGCCCCCGCCGGCGCCCGCGGCCGACTACGTCTGGACGCCCGGCTTCTGGGACTGGGCCGGCGGCCAGTGGGCCTGGTCCTACGGCCTGTGGCGGCCCCCGGTCGTCGGCTACGTGTGGGCGCCGCCCTACTACGAGGTCGTCGGCTCGCAGGTCGTGTTCGTGCGCGGCTACTGGAGCGCGGGCCCGCCCGTGATCCGCTCCTACGGCGGCGTGCGCATCGGCTTCTCGGCGCCCGTGCGTCCGGTGGGCTACCGGCCGGGCGTCCGCGTCGGCATCCGCCCGAGCGTCGGCGTCCGCGTGGGCGCGCGCCCGGGCGCCGTCTACCGTCCAGCGGGCCACGCCACGCGGCCGCTGCCGCCGGCGCGCCCGGCGGGTGGCCGTCCGGGCG